>JAISFX010000151.1 GCA_031263385.1 Lactobacillus sp. | reverse complement strand
TTTTATTGCCTTTGGTTATTGCTTCTTGCTCGCTTTGGGGCGGGAGACAGGCATGGGTAGAGACCTATTCGGCGTATGATATTAGCTTCTTTTCAACAGAGCCTCAGCTTATGAATACTGAGACTTATTCTGAAAAAAATAATAAAACAAATGAAATCCTTACAGCGTATAAGGGTTATACTGTTGTTGCGTCTAAAACATATAACAAAGAATATTATGCCAGCGAATCGGCTAGGATTAATAAAGACGGAGCACTGAACAATGGCTCTGCTATAGTCGACTTAAAAAAGGGTGACACCAGACCGGTTATTGGTCTGACAGATATTGACGGTGTTCAATATTTCTTAGTTCCGACTGATATTGAAAACTTTGTGTTTATTGTAAGGGACAATGGAAGTTTTTATAAAAAGATGGGGCAAATCAGATATGGAAAACTGATTATTCTTGAGACTGATTTTGTTCCATATCCTGATGATATCCGTTTTGAGCCAATTATGAGTGCAGCTACTTCTCAGACAAAGGTGATTGACGGTTTTGAAATAAAATATAACGGCTTTAGCAGAGGACGATTGGAGTTCTTATATATGGAGTTTAACGGTGAAGCAAATGAATCAGGAAGCTTCAAGACACTTCATTATGCTAACCGTAAAGGACAGTTGAATATTAAAGGTACAAAGATCAATATTGTGAATGCTACCAATGATAAGCTCGACTACACTATACTTGAATAATATTAATATGTTTGTCTCCAGAAAAGGCTGTGATGTGTTCACAGCCTTTTCTGGATTAAAGTACTTGCACCATCGGTTGTGCTGGTGTATAAAAAAGAAAAATTCGAAAATATAATAATCAGAGGAATATGGAACATGGCAGGACACTCCCAGTTTAAGAATATTATGTACAGAAAAGGTGCTCAGGATGCAAAGAAGGCAAAAGTATTTGCTAAGTTAGCACGTGAGATTACGGTTGCGGCAAAAACAGGTTTGCCTGACCCTGACAAAAACCCCAGACTTCGATTGGCTATTCAGGCGGCTCGTGCCGAATCTATGCCTAAGGATAATATTGAGCGTGCAATTGCTAAGGCAAGCCAAACAGCAGGCGGTGATGATTATGTGTCTGTACGTTATGAGGGATTTGGCCCTGGTAAGGTGGCCGTTATTGTTGAGGCTTTGACTGACAATAAAAACCGTACAGCAGGAAATGTGCGTACAGTGTTTGGTAAAAGAGGCGGAAATATGGGCGAGAGCGGCTCTGTTGCTTTTAACTTTGAGCGCATTGGTTTTGTTCAATATCCATTATCTGCAGCTGATGCTGACAAGATGTTTGAGACTGCATTGGAAGCCGGTGCTAATGATGTGGTTAGTGATGATGAACACCACAACATTGAGACTTTGCCTGATGACTTGGGTGCAGTAACAGATACTCTAGAGAAGGCATTCGGTACGCCGTCAGTGTCTCGTCTTGATTGGAAGCCAACTGTTGAAGCAGATGTGACCGATTTAGAAACCGCGCAGAAGCTTATGGCTTTTATTGATGCGATGGAAGATGATGATGATGTGCAGCATGTTTATCACAATGCAAATATCTTAGATGAGGTTTTAGCTAAGTTAGGAGAATAATTTGCGAATCCTTGGTTTAGACCCGAGTTTGGCCTCTACGGGCTGGGGGATTATTGAAGCGGACGGAAACCGTATTCGTTATGTGGCGGATGGGGTTATTAAGACGGATGCAAAAATGGACCCGGCGAAGAGGTTGGTTGCATTGCACAAGGGGGTTTGCGAGATAATCGAAATATATAAACCAGATGAAGCGGCTATTGAAAAAGTTTTTCTAAATACCAATCCGGAATCTTCTTTGAAGCTTGGGCAAGGGCGAGGTGTTATTATGCTGGCGCCGGCACTGTATGATTTGCCTGTGGCAGAATATGAGCCTAATAAAATTAAAAAAGCAGTGGTTGGTGTGGGACATGCTCAGAAGGACCAAGTGGGCATGATGATTAAGGTTTTGCTTCCGGGTTGTAAACCAAAAAATAATGATAGTGCAGATGCTTTGGCAGTGGCTATTTGCCACAATAATTTCAGGTAGCCTCCACACGGTGTGGCGCGGTAGGTAATTTGTTATCCGCAAAACTCAAACCCGAGTGTCGGGCGCAGTTGTTGAGCTTATGGTGTGCTATATATAAACGCTAACCTTTTTTAGAGGTGATGATGATTGATAAAATGAAAGACAGGGTTAAGGAGTTATTGGGGGATAACTTTGATCATGGTTATGGGCATGTTGAGAGAGTTTTTGATATTGCTAATGATTTGTGTGATACGATAAAGGAAGCTGACAGAGAGATTGTTAATTTGGCAGTGCTGCTTCATGATGTGGATGATTATAAGTTGTTTGGGCAGGAGTGTGCAGACAATCTTACTAATGCTAAAAGTATTATGAATGACGCAGGAGTGAGTGAAGAAAAGCAGGCGGTTGTTTGTGATATAATCAAGAATATGGGATATTCAAAATGTATGGCAGGGATTAGGCCTTCTACAGTTGAAGGTAAGATTGTATCTGATGCGGATATGCTTGATACCTGCGGAGTTATAGGTTCTCTAAGAGCTTTTGGATTCAGGGTAAGGTCGAATTTATTGATTTTTGATAAAAATTCTTTTCCGGAAAGCGGGCTAACAGCAGATCAATATAAAAAGATTGGCAGAGAAAAAGACAGTTTCGTTAATCATCATTTTGACAAGTTATTAAAATTAAAAAAACTTATGTTTACAGAGGAAGGTAAAAAAGAGGCAGAAAGAAGAAATGGTGATATGATTCATTTCTTAAAAGCTTTTCTTAGAGAGATAAATGCCCTAGAGTGGATAGAGTATTTGGATGGGTTTATTGAGAAGAATAAATAAGGCTTTGTGGTTAGGAAATTGGTATAATGATTGAAGTAGAAAAAAGATTTAAGATAACACCGGAAAAAGCTAAAGAGATTGAGAGCAGATTTGATAATTGGTCAAGTTATAAGTTAATCGATTTAGTTTTTGGACCTACGGGAGAAACATCTGTGATTACTCATGGGTGGATTATAAGGCTGAGGAAAAAAGACGAAAAAGTTATGCTTCAATATAAAGAAGCGAAAAATAAAGATATGACAGAATGGGAGGAGTTGTCTTTGCAAATTGACGATATAAAGACAGCTTCGGTTATATTGACTAAAATGGGATTAACTCACGGAGTGGTCATAGACAGGCTTCGTAAGACAGTTAAGACCGATAAATTTGAAATAGTTTTAGATGATATATTCTTAATGGGTAATTATGTTGAAATAGAAAAGTTAGACGAGAGTCAGAATTTTGGCGACATAATTGAGTTTTTGGGGCTTGATGTTAATGATGAGGCTTTGCCTTATGGACTTGCGATGTCTAAGCTGCTTATAGAAAAGCCTGAATTTAGAAAAGATATAGATAAATATTTTCAGAATATGTAATGTCTGGATGTTAGATAAGGCTTTACTTTTGTTTATGGGGTTGGTAGAAAGTTATTGAATAAATAACTTTTAACGCGAATTACTATGAATAAAATTGATTGCCCTTTAAAAACAAACTGGATACAAGGTTCAGTTTTGTTAAAAGTGAGGTTTAAAAAAGACATCACCTATGCCACAAACCAAGAAAAACCAAGTTTTAACTATGGAGATGAGTGTAAATTTTGGGTTGTGCTGAATGGCTTCCACGATGAAAAGCACCCAATTACGGTGACACTGGAAGATGCTGAAAAAGGTCATTTTCTTGCATTTGCCAAGGATGTGTTCGATTGCTATTTTGAAGCAGAGCAATTTATGGCTATTGCGAAGAGGTATTCGGTAGAGGACATGGAGTTCTTTTTCTCAAGTATTGTGGTGCCGATTAACGAAGAAGAAAAAGAAAAGTTCTTGGAAGGAGTGTCAAAGCTGCCTTCTGAAAAACAGGAGATCGCAAAGAAATATCTTTTGTAGAGAATAAGGATTGTGGATTAAGAGAACAGATGGATGTATAAGTCGTCTGTTCTTTTTTTGTTCTTTTCTTGAAGAATCTCCTTGAAGGTATTTTTTTAATAAAGTAAACTCTTTATAAGTTTATATTTTGTAAGGGTTTTGTACATGATTGCAAAGTTAAAAGGAATCGTTGATACGATTGGAGAGGATTTCTGTATAATAGATGTTAATGGGGTTGGATATTTGGTCTCGGCTTCTTCTAAAGCGCTTGGACGTTTGGTTAAAGGCGGGGAGGCATCTTTATTGATAGAAACCGTGGTGAGAGAAGATAGTATTTCTCTTTATGGCTTTTATGATGCTTGGGAGAAGGAATGGTTCTCTACTTTGACTAAGGTTCAAGGTGTGGGAGCTAAGGTATGTTTGGCGATTTTATCGGCACTATCACCGTCTCAGTTATCTCAGGCTATTTCAGCGCAGGATAAGTCCTCTTTCCAAAGGGCTAATGGTGTTGGTCCTAAACTGGCGGCCAGAATTGTTACCGAGCTAAAAGATAAGATAGTTACCGTACCGATTGTTGATAAGCTTTCAGATGCGATGGGGAGCGAGGCTGATACAACAGAGGATGTTGTTATTGCTCAAGCATCAGGAGATGCCGGAAAGCTGGAAGATGTTATCTCGGCATTAGTGAATTTAGGTTATCAGAGAATCGAGGCTTATCATGCGGCAAATAAGGCAATTGCCGATGCACCGGATGCAGAAGTTGGAGCTTTGATTAGGGCGGCCTTAAAAGAATTTGTAAAGAAGGACTAGACCATGGAAAATGAGAGAATCGTCAGCCCGAAGAAACAAGCAGAAGATGAGAGCGGTGTTAATTTGCCGATTAATCTGCGTCCGCAGACGTTGAAAGAATTTGTGGGGCAGAAGCAGGTTTGTGAAAATTTGAAAATATTTATTGAGGCGGCTAAAAAACGCGGCGAGGCTTTGGACCATGTGCTTTTATTCGGCCCTCCGGGGTTGGGTAAAACAACGCTGGCTTCTATTGTGGCAAAAGAACTGGGAGTTGGGTTTAGGGCGACGTCTGCGCCGATGATTTCGAAGTCAGGAGATTTGGCAGCAATTCTTACAAACCTAGAGGCGAATGATGTTTTGTTTATTGACGAGATTCACCGTCTTAGCCCTGCGATTGAAGAAGTTTTATATTCAGCTATGGAAGATTTTCAGCTTGATTTGATTATTGGTGAAGGTCCTTCAGCTCGCTCAGTTAGAATCGACTTGCAGCCGTTTACATTGGTGGGGGCGACTACTCGTTCAGGACTTTTGACAACGCCGCTTAGAGAAAGATTTGGTATTCCTCTGAGGTTGGATTTTTATTCTCCTGAAGATTTGATGAAAATTGTGATTAGAGGAGCGAATCTTTTGGGGATGCCGATATCTGAGGCGGGAGCGCATGAGATTGCAAAACGCTCAAGAGGAACACCGCGTGTGGCCGGAAGATTGATGAGGCGTGTTAGAGACTTTGGGTCAATGGCGGAATCTGGAAAGATTGATGATAAAATAGCAGACCATGCATTGGGACGTTTGGATGTTGATAAATATGGGCTCGATGCTTTTGACAGAAGATATTTATCATGTATTGCCCAAAACTATGGTGGAGGCCCAGTTGGGGCAGACACCTTGGCGGCGGCGCTTTCAGAAGAGCGTGATACGATTGAAGAAGTGATAGAGCCATTTTTGCTAAAGCTGGGCTTTTTGCAGAGAACCCCACGTGGACGTATGATTTCAGATATGGGGTGCGAGTATCTGGGTATTGCAAAGCCAAGGGCAAAAAAATCTCCTCAGTTGGATTTATTGTCAGATGATGATTATTAGAGAGTGAATATGGCAGTTGTTCGTAAGAAATCATATAACCCTTATTTTGAGCAAGTTAAAAACGGTGAGAAAAAGTTTGATTTGCGGTTGGCCGACTTTGAAGTTAAGCCGGGAGATACGATTATATTTGAGGAATATGACGAGGATACTAGGCAGCCAACAGGGCGTTTTACAGAGCATAAAGTTGGTTATGTACTAAAGACAAAAGATGTTGGTTATTGGACAGCAGATGAGATTGCGGAATCAGGTTTTATGGTTATGCAGTTGGAATCGTGTGATGCTAGTGAAAAGTGATTTAGAGTACTTATACGGCTTTCGCTGATTTGAGTGACAAGGAAGAAATATAGAGTTTTTTGGGATATAGTTTATAGAAGGAGATGTTATGGATAATTTTGATTTTTATAGCCCGACTTATTTTGTTTTTGGAAAAGCAAGACAGCATGAGACAGGAAAATATGCAAAACAATATGGCGCGACAAAAGTGTTGCTACATTATGGTAAAGGTTCGGTTATAAAATCAGGGCTTTTGGAACAGGTTAAAAAATCTTTGGACGATGCTGGGATTGCTTATGCAGAGCTAGGCGGGGTTGAACCGAATCCAAAGGCGGATATTGTTTATGAGGGAATCGAACTGGTACGAAAAGAAAAGGTTGATTTTATTATTGCAGTTGGTGGCGGTAGTGCCATTGACAGTGCTAAAGCAATAGCCATTGGCGCTTTATATGATGGTGATTTTTGGGATTTTTATGTCAAAAGAATCGTGGTGGAAAAGGCTGTTCCTATTGGGGTGGTTTTGACTATTGCAGCTGCAGGAAGCGAAGGTTCTCCGTCATCAGTGATTACAAAAGACGGCAATAAACGCAGTTTGATGTTTGGCAGTGATTTGGTGCGTCCTAAGTTTGCGGTTCTTAATCCTGAGCTTCCGGCTACGCTTCCGCCATATCAGGTGGCTTGTGGCGGGACTGATATTATGGCTCATCTTTTGGAGCGTTATTTTACAAATACTAAAAATGTAGAAACTACAGACAGGATGATAGAGGCTCTTTTGTTGACGATGATAGAAGAGCTGCCTAAGGTGGTGAAAAATCCGGCTGATTATGAATCTATGGCAAATGTTATGTGGGCAGGTTCTTTGGCTCATAATAATGTGGTTGGTGTAGGGCGTTCTCAAGATTGGGCCAGCCACAGAATCGAGCATGAGCTTTCAGCGCTTTATGGTATTGCGCATGGGGCAGGTTTGGCAGTGGTGTTTCCAGCATGGATGAAATATACCTACGAGCACGATGTTGAGCGTTTTGCCAGATTGGCTAAAAATGTTTGGGGAATCGAAAACGGAGATAAAAAAGAAATGGCTTTGAAAGCTATTCAGAGCTTTAAGGATTTTTGGAGTTCTATTGGGATGCCGACCACTTTTGAACAGATTAATGGCAAGAAAGAAGATATTCCGTTTTTGGCGAAGAACGTTACTTATACTAACGCAGGAGATACCGTCGGAGGATTTGTGCCTCTCAAAGAAGATGATGTGGTTAAAATATATGGTTTAATGAGCAACGATAAATAATTTGTTAGTCGCAAAACTAAATCGTTTTGCTTAGGTTGTATAAAATGGAGGAGAGAAGAGTTGTTTAGTTTTCCGGTTAGAATTTATTATGAAGATACTGATGCAGGCGGGGTGGTTTATTATGCAAACTATCTGCGTTATGCAGAGCGTGCCAGAACAGAGTTTATCCGCTCGTTGGGCTTTGAACAAAAAGAGGGATTAGACCACGAGGACAAGTTTGGTTTTATGGTGAGGCGTGTTGAGATTGATTATAAATCGCCGGCAGTTTTAGATGATTTGTTGGATGTTACGGCAGAGTTGGTTGAATATAAAGGGGCATCGGCGACGATTAAGCAACAGGTGAAACGAGGAGATAATGTTTTGGCAGAGCTGGTCGTGACAGTCGTTTATGTGAGCTATTTGAAGAAAAGACCAACCAGAATCCCCGAAGAATTGGTAAAGTTAATGACCGGTGCGACCAGTGCGACTGGTGCGACCAGTGCGACCGGTGCAGCCAGTGGTGCTCAATAATCTGTGGGGTGTAGAGACCCGAAGATGTTCTACTTGGTTTGAGGTATATATTGAGAGGTAATTTAAGGGATTGGGTATGGAAGAGAAAATAGACGTTTATGATGCTTTCGGAAATAAAACAGGCAGAATTATATCATCTAGATTTGAGTTGGAAGATGATGAATACTTCTTTGGGGTTCATGCATGGATTATAAATTCTAAAGGGCAGGTGCTGATTCAGAAAAGGGCAGAGACAAAAAAGGTTATGCCCGGGATGTGGTCAATTAATGGCGGTGGGGCATTATCCGGTGAGGCAAGTATAGATGCATGTGTGAGAGAGGTAAAAGAAGAAATCGGCGTTGATATAGACAAGAAAAATGCGTTTCTTATGACAGAAAAAGGCGGCCCTGATGAATGGAAATGTTGGCTTGATGTGTACTTTATTAGGCAAGATATAGATATTAAAGATGTGAAGGTTGATAAAACAGAAGTCGCAGATGCAAAATGGGTTGAGACTGAAGATATATTAGAGATGATGGACAAGGGAGAGTTTTTTGCGGTTGATATTGTTAGGAATGCATTCACCGAGCTGTTGAAGTATATGGGAAAAATACATGAATGATGATGCGAAATATCCCAAAGGGGTGGAGGTTATCGGTTCTACATATATCTTGAATGATAAGAACCAGATTTTGATGACCAGACATTATCGTTGGGAAGGGATTTGGCTTATTACCGGAGGGCATGTCGAGCCCGGAGAAAGTATTGAACAAGCCGTAATCCGCGAGGCAAAAGAAGAACTTAATCTGGATGTGGAGGTTTTGTCTTTTATTGGTGTGGGAGAGTTTTTACTGAGCCGCCTTTGTTTAAGAGGCCGGCTCATTTTATTTTTCTGAACTATCTGACCAGAATGATTGGTGGTAAGATTAAGCTTAATGATGAGATAATAGAATATAAGTGGTTTGATATTGACGAGGCGATTGTGTTGGAGAATATTAAGGAAACAACCAGAGAACCATTGAAGAAAATAAAGGCGATGATGGAGAGCCACCGTGGGCATAAATAATTTGCTGGTCGCAGAACTCGAAGTCGTTCTACTTATTTTTAGAGCCTGAATGAAGTGGATTGTGAGGAGAGTGTAAGGTGAAAAAAGTTATTTGGTTGGGTTTGATTTTGATAGCTGTTTGGGCTGTGTCATTGAAATATGATATGAAAAAGCCTGATGCCGATAAGAAGGTGATAAAAATCGGGGTGGTTTTACCTTTAACCGGAGATGCTGCTCACGCAGGGCAGTCGATGCTTTCGGAATTTGAGGTTTTAAAAGAAGATGTGGCACAGAGAGATCTTAAGAATAAATATGAGTTTATTATTGAAGATAATGTTTATGACACAAAGGTAACGGCAAATATTAATTCTAAGCTTTTGGGGTATGATAAGGTTAATGCAATAATTGATTTAGGAAGTAGAATCGGCTATGTGACGTCGACAATGGTAAGTAAGGCTGAGGTGATACACTTTAGTGCGTGCTCTGGAGATGCCAGAGTTTCAGAAGGTAAATATACGTTTGCTTATACATTGTTGCCAGAAGAACAGGCTGAACTGGTGGCTAACTATGCCGAAGGTAAGTATGACAACGTGGCGATAGTTGGCCTGAATGAGGCATCATCAGAGGTCATTATAAAAGAGCTTAAAAAAGAGTTTGATGAGAAGGGGATAAAGTATAAGGAATATTATTTTAATCGTAGTGATAGAAATATCAGAGATTTGATTGAAAAAAGCCGACAGGAGAATCCTGATTTATATATACTTACATTGTTTTCTCCTTCTATTGAGATATTTATGAAACAGTTTATTGAGGCAGGGGTTAAGGTGCAGTTGGCTTCAACGCATTTTCTTTCAACAATAAGTGATTATGGTTTGATTGAAGGGGCATGGTTTTCTGATTATGCAGATGCTGATGAGGGTTTGAGAAAAAGAATCGTTGATAAAAATAATGGTGAAATTAGTGAAATGTGTGTAGGTTATATTTATGATATTGCGCATACTTTGATAGGTGCTTTTGAGAAAACAGAAAGTGATGAAAAAGCTTTTGAGTATCTTAGAAACCTGCAAGGCTGGGAAGGTGTTACTGGCAAGGTTGAAAATAAGGGTAATGGGTTGTTTTCTGCGAAGCCTTCTTTGAAGAAAATTGAGAATGGTAAAATGAAAGTTATTGAGGAATAAAAATATGAAAAGAGTTTTAATTACAGGAGCAAGTGATGGTCTAGGTAGGGAATTGGCAAGGCTTTGTATTGGTGAGGGCATCGAAGTGGTGTGTATTAGCCGTAGTCAACCCGATTATTCTTGTGAGTATATAAAGACAGATTTGGCTGTTGAAGAATCTATAAAGAAATGTGCGGATGAAATCAAAGACAAATATGCGAAGTTTGATGCTTTGGTCAATTGTGCGGGGGTAATTAGTATTGGTTCGCCAGAGGAGATTGATTATAAAGAGTTAGATAATTTGATGAAAGTTAACTCTATGGCGCCGATATTCTTAACTTCACAATTGTTGAAACTGATTAAAGAAAATGAGGCAGACATTATAAATGTTGGTTCGACAGCCGGCACTAAAGGCAAGTCTGCAGAGTGTATCTATGGAGCTTCTAAGTGGGCTTTACAAGGGGTTAGTAAGAGTTTGCAGGATGATTTGGCAAAGACAAAATGCCGAGTGACTATGTTTAATCCGGGTGGGATGCAGACTAAACTTTTTGATAAACATGAAGAAGGCAAGGTTAGTACGGCAGCCTTTATGAGCCCTAGAGATGTGGCAGAGTTGATGCTTTATATATTGAAGCTGCCTAAAAAAATGGAAATCAGCGAGATTTTGGTTAATAAAAAATAGGATTGAATTTTGTATTTAAATCGTAGAGTTATTTTGACGTTTTGAGAGCTCTGATTTTAATAATGCTTCCAGTTCTACGAAGTTTATTTTCAAATGATTGGCAGATAGGCTTATTGGAGAACCAAATTTGCTAAAAGTTATTTGGGCCAATTTTTTCTGCAGAGGTTTTTGAAGTGTTTGAATGTATAGCTCAGGGTCTTTTATCATTATTAATATAAAAGGTTGTCCAGCAGTGGATATGGCTTCTATGCTTTCAATGTTATCCCAAGCAATAAAGGCGGCGGGATTAGATGGGTCAAATATTATACCGCTATTGTTGATAATGAGGCCGGGTCTTTTTTCCGGAATTTTTTTGATTAGGTTGAAGGTGCATATGCCGAAGAATGCAAAACCGACAAGGCCTACCATTCTTACTAAATGAGGGTTGCTATAACGAGAGGTTAGTGGAGGTTCAATCATAAACCAAACGCAAGCAGCGCAGAATGCTAAAGCAAAGCCTAGAAACAAAAGTATCTTAGATTTGCTGAGAGGAATCGTAATATTGTCCATGGTTTTATTCCTCTTCGTGTCCCATATAAAAGAACTCATAACATTTGGCAAAGACTATGCTGTAGAATACGGTAAGTGGTCCGAACAAAAACCATATGAGGTAATTGCTGAGGTTATAATAAAATTCTAATTGTCCGATAATTATGAATGGGAAGCTCATGGCAAGACCTAGCAAAAAGAAGTTCCAGTAGTTGCCTCGGGTTTTGCCAAAGGCAACTCTCATGCTGCCTTTGCGGCCTACTAGAGAGGCAATCCATGCCATAAAGGGGCGGTATAAGATTATGGGAGATATGAATACGAAGAATATGTTTGAAGCAAAGTCTATGAGTTTGCTTTTTTGCATGCCGATATCTAAGAAATCAAGATACTTTTCAAGTAGCACGGTGTTGTTGGTTACAAACAGAGGGATGTAAGGCAGAATCAACAAAAAAGAAACAATGACTATTGTTAGGAAAATGATTTTGGTTGACGGCAGTAGAGATTTTAGCGTTATGCTTAAGGTGAAGTAGGGCTTTCTGCGGAAGTAGTAGCGGTAGAAATATATGCCAAACATGTAATATGCTGACAGCCATATTATGAAGAAAGGGCTTTCCCAACGGTTCATAAGCTCGAACAACGATAAAAATAGAAAGTGTCCTAATGCGAACAAGGCACAAGATACAGGATAAATTTTGAAGATTTTACGGCTGTTATCTAATATCTCTATAACAGGTAAGTTTCTTATTTTAAATTCTTTTGCCAAAGTTTCTTCCTTTCCTACAGTAGAGCTAGTGCCTAGTTTACTCCGCCGTCTAACGGATTGAACCTTAAATATAGAGTATTCCACATATCATATTTATCTGCATATTTTTCAGCGAAGATATTGTAAGGCTGGCAGATGTATATTGCGCGCTTGGCACTGTCAGCGACAGAGCGGAAGTGAGTGTCACTGCTGTAGCGAGATGTGTCTAGGATTTTGACATCTCTCACGGTGCCGTCACGGTTTAAATATGCGCGGATTTCGACAACCATGTTCTGGATGCCCATAGCTCCAGGGTCTAAGTTCCAACAGGCTCTGAGGCGCCCGGCAATGGCATCTGCTTCGGATATAGAAAGCTCGCTAAAGTAAGAGCCTCCGACACCGCCCTCAACACCCATGTGCTGAACGTTGGTTCCTTCTTTGATGGTTGCGGTTTGGTTGTTTTCGCCAAGTTCACGGGCGATGTTGTCAACCGAGGCAAGCAAGCTCTTGAGAGGGTTGGCAAGCTCAGGAGATTTTTTATCTGCAGCCTTTTTCTTTGGTGGTTTTGGTTTTTTAGGCTGAACTTGTATGGCTTTTTCGGTTGATTTCTTTTTACCCTCAGGGGCTTTAGGTTTATCTGCCGGAACAGGAGGGGCTAAGAAGTCTTGCTTTATTTCAGAAGGAGTTTCTTCTGCTTTAGCATCTTTAGAATCGGGTTCTTGGGCAGCAGCCTCTTTTTTATTTGATTTTGCGGGCTCAGGGGTTTTATCTTCAGGTGTGGTATAATTTTCTACCTTCTTTTTTACAGTGCTGGCGGCTTTATCTTCTTTGTCGAAAACAGCCTTAGGCGGAAGGTTTGTAAGCTCTGATATTTTTACATCATTTAAGTCAATAATGATAGGCACCTGAGAGATGCTGAGATCTTTGTTGGTAAACACATTGGGAATATCGATCATCAGCAATATAAGTATTGCTAAGTGTATTCCTAAAGATTTATACAAAGACTGTTTCATTTAAGTTTCTTTTATTTGCTACGAGGTTTGGCTTCTGTTTTTAGTCCGACTTTTTCAAAACCGGCTTCTTTTAATAAGGCCATAAGGCCGATTACTCTGCCATATTCGGCCGAAGTGTCTCCGGATATGGTTACGGTTAACTCAGCGTTGGTTGATTTTATGGCTTTGAGTTTTTCAACAACGTCTGAGGCCGGTACTTCTGTTTTGCCGATGTAGAAATAGCCTTCGCGGTCAACACTGATGTTTATTGAAGTGTCTTCTCCGGTAAGTTGCTTTCCGCCTACTTTGGGGAGGTCAAGAGCAATGCCAGAAGTCATGAGAGGCGCTGCAACCATGAAGATGATTAGCAGAACCAGCATTACGTCAATCAAGGGTGTCATGTTGATGTCGGAATTGGCTCTTCGGGATCGCTGAGATCGGCCTCTGGGGTTGTTTAAGAACGACATATTATTCTCCGGCTAAGTCTGCTTTTATGGCAGTGTCATCAATTTCTCGTGACAGGATTGTTGAGAATTCAGACATAAAGTTCTCTAATTTTTTAGCATATCCATCGATGTCTGAAGATATTTTGTTATAGGCAACAACCGCAGGAATTGCAGTAACAAGACCTAAAGCTGTTGTGAACAGAGCCTCTGCAATGCCGGGAGCGATTGTGGCAAGAGAGTTGTTCTGGTTTAAGCCCATGGCAGAGAAGCTGTTCATGATGCCCCACACTGTTCCGAACAGTCCGACGAATGGAGATACTGAACCGGTAGAAGCCAAAAAGCCTAAGCGTGTTTCAAGGCTTTCAAGTTCTTTATCCATTGCAACATACATGGCTTTTTCAATACGCTGTTGCAATGATACACCACGAAGGCCTCGGTCAACTTTAGATTTTAGGATGTTGGTTCTTTTCCATTCCTTCATGGCAGATACAAACATTGCAGACATAGGGTCGCGAGGCTTGTTACCGATAGAATCATATAACCTATCAAGAGAGCCGCCAGACCAGAACTTGTCCTCAAAGCTTTTGCTTAGCTTTTTTATGCTGCGTAGGGTTCCGACTTTTTCGATGATGATAGCCCAAGACCATACTGAGGCAAAAACCAGCCCGAGGACCACGATTTTGATAACGGCATCTGCAGACCAGATGAGGTCAAAAATTGACATGTTCTGGGCAGTGTTGACCACATCAACCAAGTTTTCAGTTTCCATATTACTTATCCTTTTTGAAAATTATTTAGTTTTTTGTAGCATAAAATGTTAAAGATTCAATTAATTATAAGCTTTTTCAAGAGATAAATTGCGTAATTTTCTCTGGGCTTTTTTTAGTTTTTGAGAGGGGGGTTATTTCTGGTTTAAAACACAGGAATAAAGGATTGCAAAAAAGTGCATGATAGTCCCGACTAAAACGCAGAAGTGCCAAATGGTGTGAGTGTATTTTTTGCTTTTCCAGACATAGAAGATTATGCCGAAAGTATAAAATATGCCGCCCAATGTTAAAAACACTAAACCGATTGTAGGTAAAACAGTCACTAAAGTTTTAGATGCAAAGACAATCATCCAGCCCATTAAAAGATACAAGCCGATTGACCATATCTTGGTGCCGCTTGACTGGGTGAAAAGTTTTAAGAATGTGCCAAGAAGAGCCAACCCCCAGACAATGCCAAAGATTGTCCAGCCGGTGACACCACGCATGTTTACCAGAAGGAAAGGGGTATAAGTTCCGGCAATGAGGTAGTAGATAGAAATGTGGTCAAATTTTTTGAGCTTTTTCTTTACCTCGGGAAAGGGAATCGCATGATATACGGTTGAGGCGGTGTAGAGCACAATCATAGATGCTCCAAAGATAGCTGTTGAAACGACGGCCCAGACATCGCCGTAAATTGATGAAAACATTACAAGAATTACTAATGCAGCAATGCCAAGAGCAGCGCCTATCCCGTGGATTACGCTGTTCCAGATTTCTTCGCTGACAGTGTATGGCCTTACAGTTTTGCTCATTCCAGAACCTCGACTATTTTTCCGTTTTTGATAGATTTGATTACAGCAGGGTTTTTGATAAAACCGCTTTCATCAATTGAGCAGCTTAGAGAAGCGCATTGATGAGAAGGCATGTTTTTGATGTGGTCTCTGATTTCTTCAGAAGTTGGGATTTGGCCTTCTTTGTAGTTGGCTTCAAAGGCCTCTATAAAAGTGGTTATGACATCGTAGCTGACATCTGCGCCGTATTCTGTATCGCCGTTCATGGATGATATAAACTCAGGGCTTCCGGATGGGGAGCTGACAAAGCTTATGCCTTCATGAAGCTCTAGTTCTTTTGATAAATCTATAGATGAGAGAGCGGTGATTTTGCTGTTGTCAATTCCGGCCTCATGAAGCTGTTTGGCAAGGATGTCAACCTCAGGGGGAATGGTTACATAGATATATAAGTCTACATTATTATCAATAAATTTACTGATTAACATTCTGAAATTGGTTTCACCACGGTTTATTTTTTCAACAAAGACAGTGTAGTTTGGGGAAAGTGCATCGCTTAGCATTGAGGCGAGTTCTTCAGAGCCTCCTCTGACTTCGGTGATGATGCCTACGGTTTTTATGTCAGGGCGTTTTTCCATTGTTTTCAAGAATAAATCAATGATAGCTTCACGTGGGGTGCATTGGATGAAGTTATAATTGCCGTCGGCAATTTGGTTCTCCCAAGTTAGGGATATGTGGGGAATTTTGTTTTTTTCAGCAATAGGAGATACAGCAAAGCCAGCGTTTGAGAAAAATGAATAAATAGCATTTACTTTATCTACAGAGATTAATTTTTGTGCGGCGGTTGCAGCAAGATTGCCTTTTAGCTGAAAGTCCTCAATCATAAGTTTGTAATTGTATTTAGAATTGATTGTGGCGGTATCATAGGCCAGATTTATAGCCTTTAATGAGGCTTCGCCCATGTTGGCGCTATTGCCGGTTAATGGCAAAATAATGCCAATTTTTATGGTTGGCGTTTCAACAACAGCTTCTTCTTTGTCGGCAAGTTCAAACAAAACAAAGCCGATAACTACCATTGCTAAAAAGATGATTAGATATTTTTTCATGCCGAACTTTCCTATTGAAGACGGAAAAATTTTAGCAGTTTGGATTAACTTGTCAATAAATAAGGAAAAGGTGATGAGTTATTCATCACCTTGTAAAAACTATTTTTTAAAGGGCACAAAATCTGCTAGGGGCAGGTTGTTATATTGCTCTCGAGGGAATAGGTTGTAGTGCCACCACTCAAAGAACAATGAATAAAGCCCTATGCCCTCCATAAGATCTTTCAGTTCTTCGCGGTTTTTTATTTCTTCTTCGGTCAAATCATTGCTGGTATAGTCGTGACCGGCTTTTTTGATTTTTTGGGAGAAGATATCCATAATCTTATCACATTCCTCTTTGCTTGGGGCATTAATGGCTTGTTGGATAAGGTCTGCATTTTCAGGTGTGTAGGCATCTAATGGGGTTGGGTATTTTAGTTCTTGTTTGTTAGAATCGCAAAGGCAGATATCAACGGCTGTTGCGTGACAGTGCTGAGAACGTTCAGGGTCTGCGGCAAAATAACCATCAATAGGGATTATCTTTTTCATTAGTATTTGTGCTTCCGGTGGGCGATAAGCGTCAAATACTTTTATATATCTGTCGTTTTCTTCCAGATAAGGGATGAGTTTTTCAAGTTTTTCCCACATCTGTTTATGGACAATGGCAATGTTGCCTAAGCCAACTTGAGGATAGGCCGCTACACCTGTCATGTTTCCTTTAATGGTGTAACCCATCTCAATAATAAAACGGGGGTGGTTAATGATTATATAGTCAGGCGATAAGTTGTTTAGGTCTATTATAGTGTTCATTCCCTATCCTTTTATAAGTTCTAAGAATTCGTCCTCGGTTAAGATATTTACCCCAAGTTCCTGAGCCTTTTTGGCCTTAGACCCGGCATCAGAACCAACAACAACATAGTCTGTGTTTTTAGAGACAGAACCGGCCACTTTTGCACCAAGACTAAGGGCTTTGGCTTTGGCTTCATTACGGGTCATTTTTTCTAGTGTGCCAGTAAAGACCACAGTCTTATTTGAAATTGGGGAATCGTAATTTGTGTTATCGATAAAGTCTTGGACCTTTATTTCCTGGAACAAATCATGGATGGTTTTTATGTTGTGTTCTTCTTTGAAGAATTCGGTTATATCATAAGCCATAGCCGGGCCGATGCCGTCTATCTCAAGAAGTTTTGTGGTTTCTTGATTTATCATATCGTTCATAAAGTTATTAAAGCTGATATAATTTTTGGCAATTAGTCTGGCTGTGGCGATGCCGACCTGGCGGATGCCAAGTGAGTAAATGAAACGAGGAAGCTCCATATTGCGGTGTTCATTGATTGAGTTGAATAAGTTTTCAACGGATTTCTTGCCCCAGCCTTCTTTGCGCTCAATATGCAGACCTTCTTCATTTGAGAATAAGTCTATGGTAAAGCCGCCGTTTCTTTTTTCTAAGCTGAAAATGTCTGCCGGAGATTTTATGATTCCGTTATGATAAAAGTCCTCAATGATTTTATCGCCTAGGCCTTCAATATCGAATCCGTCGCGAGAAACAAAATGGATTAATCTTTCGGTAGCTTGGGCGGGGCAGGTTAAGCCACCGGTGCATCTTCTTACGGCTTCATCTTCTTCGCGAATAGCATGAGAACCACATACGGGGCAGCGTTCAGGGAAAATAAACTCTTGAGAATCGGTTGGTCTTTTTTCTTTTAATACTTCTACTACCTGAGGGATGACGTCTCCGGCGCGTTGGATGATGACAGTGTCATGAATGCGGATGCCTTTCCTTTTAATCTCGTCTTCATTATGCAAGGTGGCATGGGTTACAATTACGCCGCCGACATTGACAGCCTCTAAATCAGCAACAGGGGTTAAGGCTCCAGTGCGGCCGACCTGTACTCTTATGTCGTTGACTTTGGTTATTGCTTGTTCGGCAGGGAATTTGTGAGCGATGCCCCAACGAGGGGTTCTGGTAAGATAGCCAAGCCTGTTTTGTAAGGCGAGGTCATTTACTTTATATACAATGCCATCAATATCAAAGTCTATATCAGCTCTGATTTCTAACATGTGTTTGTAATTGTCTTTCATGTCGTCAGGGGTGTGGCACAGGCGGTAATGGCCTTTAGTTGTTGGGAAACCCCAGTTTTTGGCTTTTTCTAAAAACTCTTCTTGGGTTTTCCATGTTATGTCTGAAACATCGCCCCATGTGTAAACAAACAATTTAAGCTTTCTTTCTTTAGTGATTTTGGGGTCAAGTTGTCGCAGAGAGCCTGCGGCGGCATTGCGAGGATTGGCAAATATTTTTTTGCCTTCGTTTTCATATCTTTGGTTGAGCTCGAGGAAGTCATTCTTATTCATATAGACTTCGCCACGAACCTCCAGCACAGAAGGGGCGTTTTCAATTTTTGGTGGGAGGTCTGATATGGTTTTTAAGTTGGCGGTGATGTCCTCGCCTGTGGTTCCGTCGCCGCGGGTTGCTCCCTGAACAAAAATGCCGTTTTCATATCTTGCAGAAAAACCGAGCCCGTCTATTTTAGGTTCTGCCATTATGCTGACATCTGTAGAGATATTTAGAAATTTTTTGATAGAAGATACAAAGGAATCGATTTCATCGACATCAAAGATATTACCAAAGGAAAGCATTGGAACCTTATGAGAGACTTTGCCGAATTTACTTTGGGCTGCTGCCCCAACTTTTTTTGATGGGCTGTCGGTGCGAATCAGATGAGGAAATTTTGCCTCAAGTCTTTCGTTTAAGATTTTGAGTTCGTCATATTGGGAATCGGTAAGATATGGGTCATCTTTCTGATAGTAGGCGATATCAGCTTTTGCCATTTCTTCAGCTAGGTGCTTAAGCTGTTTTTTGGCCTCATCTTCGGTAATGTTTTTAATATCAATATTAGTCATTTTTCCTCACAAAAAAACACCTATAAATATAGGTGTTTTTCTTGAATTTTGCTACACATATTTTTGCTTTATGCAGGGGCTACTACCATCATCATCTGACGGCCTTCAAATTTAGCCTCAGAATCCATTTTATACAGACCCTCTAAATCTTCTAATATGTTATTGAATATTTCTTTGCCCATGTCGCTACCCATTTCGCGGCCTTTATAACGCATGGTGAATTTTACTTTATCCCCTTGAGATAAAAACTTTTTAGCTTGTTTAATCTTTACCTCGTAGTCGTGCTTATCAATAGCAGGACGGAGCTTTAATTCTTTTATGCTGATTACTTTTTGATTCTTTTTGGCTTCGTTTTTCTTTTTTTGCATTTCATATTTATATTTGCCGAAGTCAAGGATCTTAGCAACAGGGGGAACGGCTTGAGGAGAGATCTCTATTAAATCAAGACCGGCTTCTTCTGCCATTTGCAGTGCTTCTTTTATAGCTACCACGCCGTGGTTGTTGCCTTTTTCATCAATTAAACGTACTTCTTTAACTCTGATGTTCTCATTAATGCGTGGTCCGTCGTCGTCGCGTACTGGCGCATTTTGTGTATCTTTACTTATTGGTGGCCTCCTAAAGGTTGTTATTAAATCACAAATATAATATATTAGTTATTTGAATTTTCAAGTGTTATGTTTGTTATTGACAACTAAGGATAAAATATATAAAATCCGAGCTGCAATTAATCATTTATTAACAGATGGTAAAAAAAATGGCTTTTGTTAAAAAAAGTTATTGACACTTGTTTAATAACCTTTTATAAGAGCCCTCACCGGCCGATGGTTGGTAGTTATAATACAAAGTAAATAAGAAAGATGAGGATATATAGGCAGCATGGGTTTATCCTGTGTTTTATAAAATATGTATAAAGTCTATATATACTTATGAGTGTGTTTTTGA
>JAISFX010000084.1 GCA_031263385.1 Lactobacillus sp. | reverse complement strand
TGTTTGAACCCAAAGATTTAGCAACCACATCTTGTACGCCCAACACTTCAAAAATCGCACGCATTGGACCACCCGCAATGATACCGGTACCGGAAGGAGCTGTTCTAAGAACAACCTTACCTGCACCGAAGCGGCCAGTAATATCGTGGTGAAGAGTTCTTCCCTCACGAAGAGGAATGCGAACCATGTTTCTTTTTGCCTCATTAGTAGCTTTAACAATTGCATCAGGAACTTCGGTAGCTTTACCGTTACCATATCCTACGCGGCCTTTTTTATCGCCCACTACAACAACTGCAGCAAAGCTCATTGTGCGTCCGCCTTTTACTGTTTTAGCCACACGGTTAACATAAACTAGTTTCTCAACCAATTCATCTGTTTTTTTGTCTGTTTTACGACGATCATTAGCTTGTGCCATCACATCCACTCCTTAGAATTTCAAACCAGCAGCGCGTGCAGCATCTGCCAAAGCTTTAACACGACCGTGATAAATGTAGCCACCTCTATCGAAGATAACTTCATTAACCCCAGACTTAACAGCTCTCTCAGCAACTAATGTGCCGATATATTGAGCCGCTTCAACTGTAGAAGACTTTGCTAACTTTTCTCTTACTTCTTTCTCTAAAGTAGAAGCTGAAACAAGAGTTGTTCCCTTAGCATCATCAATGATCTGAGCGTAGATTTGCTTATTAGAACGGAACACTGAAAGTCTGGCTTTTCCATTTGCAGCCTCTTTCAACGCGGTTCTAACGCGAGCCTTTCTCTTATCAAATAACTTTTTTGGTGTACTCATCTAACTTTTTCCTTATTTTTTCTTGCCTTCTTTACGACGTACATACTCGCCAACATATCTCACACCTTTACCTTTGTAAGGCTCAGGAAGTCTGTGTTTGCGAATTTCAGCCGCTACCTGACCCACTAACTGCTTATCAGCACCAGAGATGCTAATCTGGGTAGGGGTTGTGCAGGCAATTGTAATTCCTTTAGGGGTATTGAAAACAACGTCATGAGAAAAACCTAATGACAAAATCAAATCACTACCCTGAGTACGCGCTTTGTAACCAACACCAATTAGCTCTAGGTCTTTTTTGAAACCTTCGCTAACACCAATAACCAAGTTATTGATTCTGGCTTTTGTTGTTCCCCAAAAAGTTCTTGCTGTTTTTGTTTCAGCCTTAGGGAGAATAGCTACAGAGCCTTCCTCTACTTTCAATTCCACTTGATTTTCATCAAATGCATAAGATAATTCTCCAAGTTTGCCTTTCGCTGTAATAACGTTTTCAGCAACGTTAATAGTAACACCGGCAGGAACTTTAACAGGATATTTTCCAACTCTAGACATCTTGTTAACTCCTTAAAATACTTGGCAAAGAATTTCACCGCCAACGTTAGCCTTACGAGCTTCATTATCACTCATAACACCGGCTGGTGTAGAGATGATAGAAATTCCAAGGCCGTTATATACACGAGGAAGATCTTTAACTGAAGAGTAAACTCTTCTTCCTGGTGTAGAAACACGGTAAATTTCGGTTATAACAGAAGTACCTTCATGGTACTTTAACTTAATTTTAAGTTCATCGATACCAGCTCTAACATTGCTTCTTTCAAAGCCTGCAATAAAGCCTTCTTTTTTCAGAACTTCTAACACATTTTCACGCAAGCGAGAAGCAGGAGTAACAACTTCTGTTTTCTTCGCTCTTTGAGCGTTTCTAATGCGGGTGAGCATATCGCCCAAAGGATCAGACATAGACATATCTTTTTCTCCTACCAGCTTGATTTCTTAAGACCTGGAATTTCGCCAAAGCTCGCCATATCTCTTAATTCGTTACGAGCAAGGTCAAATTTCCTGTAATATCCACGAGGACGTCCGGTAATTCTACAACGGTTTCTAATTCTTACCTTAGCAGAATTGCGAGGCATCTCTTGCAATTTGAAAAGAGCTTGCATTTTCTCATCCATAGAAGTCTCTTTGCTCATAATGATCTCTTTGCATTTATTACGAGCGTTGGAATACTTCTCAGACATTTTCACTCTCTTCAAGTTCCTATATACTAAACTTGTTTTAGCCATTTACTGCCTCCGCCTATTTCTTGATTGGTAAATTAAAACCTTGAAGCAGCTTTTTAGCTTCTTCATCAGTTTTAGCTGTTGTACAAATCACGATATCCATTCCTCTTACATTCTCTACTTTTTCGTAGTTAATTTCAGGGAAAATAATCTGTTCTTTGATACCAAAAGCAAAGTTACCTTTACCATCAAAGTTCTTTCCTGTAATACCGTGGAAGTCTCTAATTCGAGGCAATGCCATATTAACAAGTCTCTCAAGGAACTCATACATTTTAGTAGAACGCAAAGTAACCTTGCAGCCGATAGGCATTTCTTCTCTAAGCTTAAAAGTAGCAATAGACTTACGAGCTTTTGTAACAACCGGCTGTTGACCAGCGATTAAAGCCATTTCTTCTACAGCATTATTAAGCTTCTTTTTATCGGTGATAGCTTCGCCAACACCCATATTCAAGACGATTTTGGTCAATCTTGGAATCTCATGTGGATTTTTGTAACCGAATGTGTCCACAAGAGACTTTTTTACGACCTCGTCATACAATTTTTGATAGTTTGTCATAAATGTTTCCCCTATTTATCGATTACTTCGCCGGATTTAACCGCTACGCGAACTTTCTTACCATCCTTAGATGTGTCGTACTTAACGCGAGTAGCCTTTCCAGACTTAGGATCAATCAAAGCAACGTTAGAAGCATTAATAGCAGCCTCTTTAGTTATAATGCCGCCAGGGTTTGTCTGACTTGGCTTCTGGTGTCTTTTAACCAGATTAATACCTTGTACAAGAACCTTGTTCTCAGTTGGCATAGCTTTAATTACTTCACCGGTTTTTCCTTTGTCTTCACCAGACAAAACAATCACCTGATCACCTTTTTTTATTTTTAACTTTGGCATATTATAATACCTCCGGTGCTAATGAAATTATTTTCATAAATTTCTTCGCACGTAGTTCTCTTGTAACAGGGCCAAAGATACGAGTACCGATTGGCTCACCATCTTTGTTAACAAGAACAGCAGCATTATTGTCAAAACGGATAACTGAGCCGTCTTTACGTCTAATGTCGCTTGCTGTGCGAACGATTACAGCTTTGTGCACATCGCCTTTTTTAACACGACCTTTAGGCATTGCATCTTTAATAGATACAACGATAATGTCGCCCACACCGGCATGCATTCTCTTGGAACCACCAAGAACCTTTATGCACTGCACCTTTTTGGCGCCACTATTATCAGCAACATCAAGGGTGGTTTGCATCTGTATCATTTTTTTATTCCTTCCTTAATTAAGCATTGTTGCTCAATACAGCCCAAGCTTTGGTTTTTGAATAAGGCTTAGATTCTACAATAGAAACCTTATCACCAATCTTGAACTCATTATTTTCATCATGAGCAGCATACTTTTTGCTTCTCTTAATGAACTTTTTATAAACAGGGTGCATAACCTGACGCTCTACGCTGACCACGACAGTTTTATCCTGTTTATCGCTAACAACAACACCTTGAAGAATACGTTTAGGCATATCTTTTTCTCCTAATTCTTCTTTTTAAGCTCAGTAATGAGCGTGTTGATTAATGCTATCTCCTTACGGACTTTTCTAATCATTGCAGTATTCTGCAACTGTCCGGTAGACTGCTGAACGCGGAGGTTGAATTGCTCCTTCTTATTTTGAAGTAGTTTTTCTTCCAACTGATCCAAAGTCATAGCACGAAGATCTTTAGTTTTAACCATTATGCTTCTCCTTCTTTTTTATCAGAATTCAAGCGCTTAACAAATTTGGTCTTGATAGGTAACTTAGCCGCACCTAAAGCAAATGCTTCACGAGCGATTTCTTCACTAACACCCTCAATCTCAAACATAATGCGGCCAGGTTTAACTCTAGCTACCCAGAATTCTACTGAACCCTTACCTTTACCCATACGAACCTCTGCCGGTTTATCTGTCACAGGAACATCAGGGAATATTCTAATCCATACTTTACCAACTCTTTTCATCTGACGAGTAATCGCACGACGAGCTGCCTCAATTTGACGTGCGGTAATACGCTCAGGCTGAAGAGCTTTCAACCCGTATGAACCGAAACTTAGTTCGTATCCGCCTTTAGCATCACCGTGAATACGGCCTTTATGCTGCTTGCGAAACTTTAATCTTTTTGGACTTAACATTTCATTTTATCCTTATTACTTCTGTTCAGCCAATTTCTTATCTTGCGCCATTGGGTCATGAGCCATGATCTCACCTTTGTAGATCCAAACCTTAACACCGATAGCACCATAAGTAGTGTGAGCTGTTGAAGTTGCATAATCAATATCAGCACGCAATGTATGCAAAGGCACACGACCTTCACGATAATGCTCTGTTCTGGCAATTTCGGCACCGGCCAAACGTCCTGAACAACTAACCTTGATACCCTCTGCACCCAAACGAAGAGCAGACTGCATAACTCTTTTCATCGCACGACGGAAAGCAACACGTCTTTCCAACTGCTGAGAAACAGAATCAGCAACCAACTGAGCATCTAATTCAGGCTTTCTAACTTCCAAGATGTTCAACTGAACTTCAGCATCAGTCATCTTCTGTACTGCCTTACGCAATACTTCAATATCCTGACCCTTCTTGCCAATTACAACACCTGGTCTTGCAGAATGGATTGTAACTCTTGCTTTGCGAGCAGGACGTTCAATCACGATTCTGCTAACACCGGCCTGAGCCAATTTTTCCTTCAAGAACTCTTTAATTTTCAAGTCTTCATGTAAGTACTCAGTGAACTTGTCATCTGCATACCAACGTGAATCCCAAGTGCGGTTAACACCAATACGAAGACCTGTAGGATTTACTTTTTGTCCCATTTACTTACTCCCCACGCTCAGCAACAACAACAGTCAGATTTGAGAAAGGCTTCAAAACTCTTGCGCCTCTTCCGCGTCCTCTTGCGTGCATACGTTTCATAACTAAACCCTTGCCAACATAAGCTTCTTTAACATACAACTTATCAATATTTAAGCCGTGGTTATTTTCAGCGTTAGCAATAGCAGAATGCAAAACACCTAAAACAGTCCTTGCAATTCTTTTCTTAGAAAAGCTAAGCTCAGCAATTGCCTTTTCGCAGTTCAAGCCACGAATAGTCTGAGCCACCAAGTTTAGTTTCTGTGGGCTAGTACGGATAGAGTGACAAACAGCTTTTGTCTGACCTTCTACTTTTGTTTTTTCTGTCTTAGCCATAATTAACCTCTCTTAGCTTTTTTATCGGCTGCGTGACCGTAATAAGTTCTGGTTGGAGCAAATTCACCGAACTTCATACCAACCATATCCTCTGTAACCAAAACAGGGATAAACTTCTTACCGTTATGAACACCAAATGTTAAACCCACAAATTGTGGCAACATGGTTGAACGGCGTGACCAGATTTTAATCACCTCATTACGTCCACTTGCACGAGTAGTGTCAGCTTTTTTTAAGAGATAACCATCTACAAATGGTCCTTTCCATACGGAACGTGTCATCTGTGTTTCTCCCTATTTCTTCTTGTTGACATGACGGCTTCTCATGATGAAATTATCCGTCTTTTTGTTAGAACGAGTCTTGGCGCCCTTAGTTGGCTTGCCCCAAGGAGTAACTGGGTGACGACCACCAGAAGTGCGTCCCTCACCACCACCCATTGGGTGATCAACTGGGTTCATAGCCACACCGCGGGTAACTGGACGTTTGCCCAACCAACGAGTACGACCTGCTTTACCAAGAGATACGTTTTGGTTATCAGGGTTAGAAACTGCACCAACAGTTGCTAAACATTCTTCACGAACAACCCTTAACTCACCCGAGCTCAATTTCAATTGAGCATAACCGGCATCTTTACCCACAAGCTGAGCATAACAACCTGCAGAACGAACTAACTGTCCGCCTTTGCCTGATTTAAGCTCAATATTGTGAATAATAGTACCAACCGGCATATTTTTCAAAGGCATCGCATTACCCGGTTTAATATCAGCCTTGTCAGCTGAAATAACTTTATCACCGGCTTTAAGTCTCTGAGGAGCCAAAATATAAGCCTTCGCACCATCTTCATAGCTAATTAAAGCGATGAAAGCGGAACGATTAGGATCATATTCGATTCTCTCGACCAATGCTTCGCTATCGAATTTATTACGTTTGAAGTCGATGATACGTAGCTTTCTTTTGTGTCCGCCACCGATACGACGACTTGTAACGTGTCCGAAGTTATCACGCCCACCTGTTTTTGTAAGTCCTACTGTTAATGACTTTTCAGGCTTACCCTTGTACAGCTCAGATCTATCAACGATAACGAGCTGACGAAGTCCAGGAGTTATGGGCTTAAATTTTTTCAATGCCATATCTTATATTCCTGTTGTAACATCAATATTTTGACCATCAGCAAGAGTAACAAGAGCTTTCTTGTAATCAGAACGTTGGCCAATATGACCTCTGAATCTTTTCTCTTTACCGAATGTGCGAATAGTATTCACTTTCTCTACTTTTACATTGAAGATAGCCTCAACAGCTTTTTTAACATCTTCTTTAGTAGCTTCTAATGGAACGATAAAAGTAACTTTACCGGCTTCGTTAGCGATCATAGATTTTTCAGTGATTACCGGACGAGTTAATGTATCATACATTTTAGCAGTTACATTAGCTTTTGCAGATTTTTTTGCCTTAGCCATTTAATCTCTCCTCCAAGCACTTAACCGCATCTTGTGTAAGAACCAACTTGTCCTTTCTCAAAATATCGTACACGTTTGCACCCACAGTTGGCAAAACATCCACGCCAATTATGTTTCTTGATGCAAGCGCGAAGTTCATATCAACTTCCTTACCATCAATAAATAAGCAATTGCTCAAACCACAAACTTCCAACTTAGTTTTCAAGTCTTTAGTTTTAGGGTTTGATAATTTTGCTTCATCAATGATAACTAAATTACCTTCTTTAGCCTTTGCAGACAAAGCAGTTTTAAGGCCAAGTTTTCTAAATTTCTTAGTCAACTCGTGAGAATGGTCGCGAACCACTGGTCCGAACACAATACCACCGCCTCTGAACTGAGTACCTTTACGAGAACCCTGACGGGCACGTCCACCACCTTTTTGTTTAAAAGGTTTAGCTGGAGTTAAAGATACTTCTGAACGGCCTTTAGTTTTATGGTTGCCAGACTGTAAACGAGCCAACTGCCATTTTACAACTCTGTGCAAAATATCAGCTCTAACTTCCAAACCAAAGATTGATTCGTTAAGTTCAATTGAGCCGACACTTTTATTATCTAAATTTAAGATGTCCTGTTTCATTTCCAAAATCCTTAAACTTGTTCTGCATTATCTGCTGCAGGAGTAGGAGCAGTTTCAACTGGAGCTGTATTAGCTTCAACTTCAACTGGAGCCTCTTCTGCTTTAGCTGCAGCAACAGGAGCTTCGTTCTTTTTCTTTAAACCGGCGGGTTTTGGTAATTCTACTTTAGCAGGTCTTTTGATTGCATCGGTAACATATACCCAAGCGTTTTCACCGCCAGGAATACCACCTTTAACAAACAACAAACCTTTATCAGCATCAATAGCCACAACTTTAAGGTTTTGAACAGTAACGCGTTCATCACCCATGTGTCCGGCCATCTTTTTACCCTTAAATACCCTGCCCGGGTCTTGGTTTTGTCCTGTAGAACCGTGAGCACGGTGAGTAATAGACACACCGTGAGATGCTTCCATACCGGCAAAGTTATGACGCTTCATAGCGCCGGCAAAGCCCTTACCTTTTGAAGTTGCTGTAACGTCAACAAATTGACCAGCAACAAAGTGTTCTACAGATAGTTCATCGCCAACTGAAAGAAGGCAGTCTTCAGAAACTCTGAATTCAGCCAATTTTTTCTTTGGTTCGATTTTTGCTTTAGAAAAATGTCCTTTAAGAGGCTTAGAAGTGTTCTTAGCTTTCTTAGCACCGGTACCCAGCTGAACAGCTGTGTATCCGTCACGCTCAGTAGTTCTAACATCAACTACTTCAAGTCCCTCAACATTCAAAACAGTAACCGGAACATGAGTTCCGTCAGTTTCGAATATACGAGACATTCCTAATTTTTTTGCGATTAATCCAGTACGCATAATTTTAATTTTCCTTTTCAATAGGTTGATTATTAAAATTTTTAACAACCAACTTTGTTTTTTGTTATTGTTTTAAGATGATAGGTAAAGTGAAAATTCATAATTTCCGCTTTAGATACACTATAAAACTATAATTTAATCTCTACGTTAACACCGGCAGCCAAATCAAGCTTCATAAGAGCATCAACTGTCTGTGGAGTAGGATCAATAATATCTAAAAGTCTTTTGTGAGTTCTGATTTCGAACTGCTCACGAGATTTTTTATCAACGTGAGGAGATCTGTTCACAGTAAACTTCTCGATTCTTGTTGGTAGAGGAATTGGTCCTCTAACATTTGCCCCTGTTCTTTTAGCAGTGCTTACAATCTCTTTAGTAGAAAGATCTAATAAGCGGTGATCAAAAGCCTTAAGGCGAATTCTTATATTTTGTGTTTCCATCATATCTAGACGATTCCTAATATAACTAGACGGCAAAAAAATTGACCGAAGTCAACTCTCGCCATCTAAATGTTAAACCCCATAACACATTGGAAAGTCTTATTTTTGACGCCAGTAACCATCAATTTTTATCAACGGTCTTAGCCCACTAGGTGTTATGTTATGTTCTATATCTGGCTTGGGTTTGCACCCCCTCCAAACATCTCGTGAGCGCTTTGTAACATAGACAAATTTACATTGCAAGTAAAATCTTCAAAAAAAATCATTTTAAATTCTTTTAAACCCCTTGGTACGACTCTCATTGAGTCAATCTGCCGATTCGCAAAACAGATTCAAAAAAGATTCTTTCCTGATTCCATTTTTGACAGAAAAATCACCACAAATTAACCATTTATAAACTTTTCGTTCCATCAAAAACGCTCATTTAAAACGCCGAAAGGCCTCGAGTTTTTTTCACTCAAGACCTTTCAGATATATAATGCTTATTTTAGAGGATCTGTCCTCTGCCACAATGTTTTAAAGGCAGACCTCTAAAAATTGTTATATTGCTCTTTTTTCTAAAGCCCCACTGATCAAGCGACGCTTCATGAAAAATACATAACCCGCGGCTATCGCCAATACTGCCGCGAACCAAATGCCCACGTAGTAATATATAAATGCTAAAAAGCATATGGCGGAAGCGGCAAACAAAATAAGGGATAAAATAACCCAAATTCTGCGCTCGTTATGTTTTTCATTTTTGTTTTTGACTACCGGTGCTTCTTCTCTAGGTGTTACCTCAAGCACTGGTGTTGATTCTGTGACTTCTCCGTTCTCTTGGGAAGCCATTTTTGTTTTTCCATATTTCCATGCTAAGTTAATAGCAAAGGCAGCAAAAACTGTAGCAAAACCAACATATGTCCAATTGATTTGGCCTCCAACAAGGCTTTTTGTTGTTACAACTATAAAATATATAGCTGCAACTAAGCATATAGCACTGAATGCCAAATCACCAGCAGGACCTTTAAGCCATCGCGCAATGGCTGTAATCCAACTGGATTTATTTTTCTTTACTTTTTCAATTTCTGGTTCCGGCTCCACGACGGGAGCAATAATAACCGGCTCTGGCTCCTCAATCGGAGTTATGATAACCGGCTCCTCTTCGATATCTTCCTCTAAGAAAGGAATGATGATCGGCTCAAT
>JAISFX010000118.1 GCA_031263385.1 Lactobacillus sp. | reverse complement strand
GATGTCAAAGCCATAATCGAAAGCGCAGATGAATAAGAGTTCATAGAGTTTGTCTTTAAAGGCTCTAACAATAACTCAACGCCTTTGTCTTTAATCTTATTAAACTCTTTTTCAAAATGGTTCGCCATCAGATAAATATGTCTGTAATCATCGTTACCGCCATGCTCTGGCTTGTAGTAACCAACAATTGCGTTGGCTTTATCATCATTTTTTAAAAGCTTATAACTTGCTGCCACATAGCTTGCTGTCAAAGTCTTTTTCCACTCTTTAGCATGGTTTTCATCCAAATGGTTCTCAAGATTAATCAGATAGTTAGTAGTAACTTCTCCACCATTGGTTAAAACATAGATTGCATATGCAATACTCTGGCTTTCATATAAATCAGAAGGTGTTCTCGCTGCCACTTCCTTAGCATAAGAAACCGCTCTGCTCATCATATTACTTGGCACAGAGAACCCTTTAGACTTTGCATATTGCAAGAACTGCAAGCTGTACATAGATAGCTCTGGGTTAGATGAACTGTTCCCCCAGAAGCTGAAGCCCCCGTCGTTTCCTTGACGCAGTTTCAACCTTGCAATAGCCTCATCATAAACTGCATACACATCAATCCCGTCAACCAGATGCGGATGCTGGAACAAAAGCGCAACCATCGGATAAATTCTGCTTACTGTCTGCTCAGTGCATGTATATGGATATTTTTCCAAATATTTTACCAAGCCCTTAGCCAACACCAAAGGAGAACTTGAGGCAAAAACTTCTTTATTCTGATATTCGTTAAACATGTTTATTGAGAAGTCTTTGAACTCTTGGCTCTTCTTGCCCATGCCTGCCTCAATATTTGTTGTATAAGGCATAGCAGGGCGGATGCCGGTGTGTATTGTCATCTTAGAGCGATATTCCCCTGATGATGCAACAAACTGTAGCGTAGCATCACCTAATGGGTCTTTAGCTTTAACCCTAAACTTGAAGCTGTTTTCTTTACGCTCCTTCAGGTCAAAAACCTCAGGCTCTTTATCCATCACTTCAAGATTATCCGATGCCATAATCTTTAATGTAACAGGCAGATTTTTAGAACCCTCCACCATATTTGTTAAAGATATTCCTGCTTCAAATACATCATCCGGAGACACATTAAACGGCGCTGATAAGGTCATTGCAAAATCACCTCTTACCAATGCAGTTTTTTGTGTTACTCCATAAGCATATTTATCAACACTAACCGCCATAACCCTAATCTGTCCGTTGAAGTTTTCAGGAACGTCATAGCTATATGTTTTACCATATACATCAACATCAATAATCCCGCTCCAGAATGCAACAGGCTTGTCGACTTTGCGTGCAAATGGGTTGGCAAATGCGGCCAAACTTTCTTCGCTCATTTCGTCACCACCTGTTGAACGAAGCCTGTTAACAATGCCGGCATCAGGCAGTATTAAGTCCATAATCTGCGATGTGATAACTCTTAGGGCTTTCTTAGGCATGAAAAACGCCAACGGTTTAGGTGTCTGATATTTTGATACCTGTAAAATACCCTCATTCACACCATAAATAATAATCTTTCCGTTCTCGCTGGCTTTATAGTTAATATTCAAACTCTCGCCCGGCTTAACCACAGTCGGAACATCCAACTCAATATTAATAGTACGTTTTTCTTTATTAATATCAAAAGGTGCTACTGCATAACTAAGCGGAGACATAAATATTTCCTTAGACTTCAGGTCTCTTATAAACGCCACATTTACATAAGCGTTTCCTTCCACATTATACGGAAGCTTAATAGTCTGCGTAGAGGCCAGTGTATCTGCCTTAAACCATTTTCTGGCATATACCTTGTCTTTTTCAATTGTGATTAAACCATAGCCGGTATAAGGCGCTGTAACCTGCATCTCAATATTATCGCCGTGGTTATATTGTCCTTTATTAAGCTTAAGTTTAAGCTCGGCGTTTTTCTCCAAAGAATAAGTAAGGTTCTTTGCGCCGGCCACCATGTAGCTTACCTTAGATACAAGCTCTCCTTTGTCATTCATAACCTGAATGTAATATTCTCCCGGCTTAGATGTATCAAGAGCATGTTCATACCCGCCTCGGTTAATATTGATTTTGGTTGCAGAAAGCATGTTTTCCTTCGGCACAGATTGATATTTGAATGTTCCATTAGGCTGTTTTATCAGTGTAGAAACATACACTGTTTCATAAAGCTCTAGAGTAACATTGCTCAAATCAATTTGCTCAAGGGTAGGGTTAATGGCAATAAACTCAACTTTGCGCTCTGCATCTTTATTTATATAATTAAAGCTGCCGTCTTTCTTAAACCCGACCAAAACTTGCACAGGAGAAACCATAACACTAGAGCTTGTGCTCACGCTTCTTCCGCCTTCTTTCTCCATACCTTGGGCATAGAATGTAAGGCGATACGTTCCTTTAACATAGCCGCTTAAGTCAATCTCGAACGGCGCGTTACCTTTGTCGTTGGTCTGCTGTTCATCAAGCCTTTCGTTTATGGAAATAGGGCTCTGAGATGAGTTCCTCATTGGGTCCATAAAAGTAAAGTCTTTGTATTTGTTAAAATAAAAAGTTGTAGGGTTGAGAGTAAAGCTTGCCTTAACAGTGTGATCCATAGCAGGGTTGCCATACAGATTTTCCAGTGTCACAACAGCATCAAGCTTGTTTTCGGTAATCCAACCCGAAGATGTCTCTTGCTCAATTTTAGATTTAATCTTCATTGTATCTGGCGTAAATTCTTCAACTGTAAAATAGTTTGTGCCGATACTTGTATAATAGTTTTTATCTTTTAATACCGATACATTCATATAGTACTGTCCGGTCTTTGCCATTTTATCAATAGAATATTTGATATCCATCAACCCATATTCTGAAACCTTCATGGTTTTTTCCAAGACCTCATCACCATGAGCATTATAAACTTCTACTTTAATAGTGTTGTTTTCAGGAATCTCAAGGCTTGTGTTTCTGACAATAATACCAAAGAATGCATCTTCGCCCGGGCGATAAATTCCTCTGTCATTAAATACAAATGCGCTGATTTTATCTTCGCTGCTGTAGTCATAAACACCGCTGGTGTCAAAGCGCGAATAATCAAGCTTTCTATCGCTTTTATTCAATGGCATATAAGAGAAATCCTCTCCCTTAGAAACTATATATGCAACAGGTTGTTTTTCTTTTTTGAAGTCTTTAAAATCAGGAACGCTTGCCAAGCCGTTTCTATCAGTATAAACACTTAAAACAGGAATACCGTTTTTGCCCAAGATTTCAACTTTTGCATTATTAACCGGCTCGCCTTTGTTAAAGCTTGATACTAAAACCTCGTGGCTATTGTCGATATTGTCTTTAACAATCAGGCCCAAGTCACTAACCATAATAAGTCTCTTATCAGAGTTTGAGGCATAACTTTGCCCCTTACGAAAACCTTTAACCTCTGCAATAAAGATACCTTTTCTTGCCTCAAAATATTTGTTCAAATTAACTGATGAGTAGTTAATCTCGGCAGGGTGTCCGGCGTTTAACTGCAATTTTTCGGTAAAGTTTTCTGCAATATTATCAGATGAAAAATAGCTGTTAAAATAAGGGTTAGAAAAGCTGCCATAACTCTGAGAAATCAGGTGGTTTACAGCATGCGCAGGGATACGTGCGATGTTAACCTCAACTCTTTTAATGCCTCTGGTTACAACAGACAGCCTCTTGTCAGCAGCCATAGATATTATTGCTCCGTCAAAGCCGATGTTTGTCTCAGTAGGGTAGGCCGAAGGAGAAGTAGTCCTTACCTCTGTTTTATTAAATACAAAACCGTCCTCTGACAACAATCCTCTTTTAACAACAGCGACAACACACTTCTTATCTGTCTGCGGAATGTCATATTTAAAGGTATGCATCTTAGAATGGCTGTTTTCCAAAGGCAAAACTTCATGCTCTAAAGCAGAGATATTTTTGATTGCAGGAACATTAACATCGCTTTCTTTTTGCTTGCTCAACTCGCTGTTAAAATCGCTGCAATAGCCGTTGTAGTGGTATAAATCCAAATAATTTGCCAAATTCTCGGCAGATACAGATGTTGAAAACTCCACAAACAAAATCTGTTCAGGTCTGTTTTCTTTTTCTTCGTTTCTGATTATTGATGTTGAAACATTATTAAGCTTAAAAAATGTGCTAGAGCTAGGTATTGTTATTTTATCTTTAGCTTCCTGAGCCAAGCTTTGGTTGTTATATTTATTCTTAACATTTTTCAGAGATATATTTAAGAAGTCCTCTTCACCTTTAATCTGTATCGGGTCAGAAACCACATAAACAAGCCTGTCATATTGAACAGGAGTAAGCTTAAATCCATAAACATCACCGCCGACAGTTTTCAGCTTAAGCTGGTTCTGAAGGTCGTCAACATCAACAGGGTGAGAAAACCTTAAAGAGAATGTAATGTTTTTGATTTTAGGGTTTGTTGGGTCCTCATAGAATGCCTTGCTGATAATTTCTGCGCTAAAGGGAAGGGTAGTAAACTTATATTCTAAAGGTTTTACATCAACATTTTTATCCAAAGCGCTTTTGTTTATCTTAACAGTGTAGGTTGTGTTAGGAGCCCAGTCGGATTCGGGAGCAAAAGTCAAAGCATATTGGGAAGCCCAAACCCATTTGCCGGCCACATTAGGGAATATAGATATCTGTGTGTTATCAAGCTCCTTACCAACCAGTTCCATGCTTGCCACAGGCGCCGGAAAGTTAATATGAACTGGATTCGGTGCCAGCCTGTCAGAATATATATATGATAAGCCGGGCGTTCTGATGCTGCCCTCAACATATATCTTTTCTTTTCTCAAACACACCGCTGCAACGGCGGCTGCTGCAAGCAACACCACAATAAGCGGATATATAATCTTTTTCTTAAGGCTTAAATTTTTATACCATTTAAAAATGTTCAGCTTTGACCAGAACTTTGATTTCATGTCATCTTCTCCCCAATAAAAATGTGTGTTTAAATCTATATCCACACACATATAAATGCAATGCTAAATAACCCCAAAGGATAAGTTTTTAATCTTTAATCATTTTTTTGTTTACAAATAAAA
>JAISFX010000049.1 GCA_031263385.1 Lactobacillus sp. | reverse complement strand
ATTAGGAATTTAAAAGAAAAAACCTGCCGTCTAAGGCAGGTTTTTTTTATTGAGATTATTTTCTAAACTCTTTTATAACACTATCTGAGAACTCAACAGCCTCATATGTGCTTGAAACCATACTGCCAAGCTTGTTTAATGATATGCCCGTCAATTTCGAAAGCGCTTTCAGATATTCTTTTTCTCCGGCTGAGAATGAATCTGCTTTTAAGTCGGAATAGTTGCTCAGAATAAATCTTCTGATTTCGTTTTCTTTCTCTCTTTGTGCTTTTTCCTGAGGGGTTGCAGCAACGCTTTCCATATTAATATAATATGCATTTGGCTGATACTCCCACATATAAGACGTTGACAGATCAGTCAGGAAGCCTGTTGTAGATGTAATATTCACAAGCGTAACAACGTTTATTCCGGTAGACACGGTTCTTGTTTGGTCATCAAAGCCATCTTTTCTGGCCACAATCAAAAGAGTGTCTCTAGAACGCCTAACCTTGGTAATACAAGGTGTTGTACACTTTTTCTCTCCATTGATATAAATTTCGACATTTTTTTCATTAGAATCAAAGCTCATATCTTGCTCTTTGCTGGTAAAGACCGTAGCGCAAGACGCCATAACCAACGAACCCAAAGTACATGCAGTAATAAGTTTCTTCATGGTAAAATCCTCAAAGCTATATTAAATTTTTTAAATTATGACTTTTTAACAAATTTATGGGTAGTCGAGTCAAAAATCACTGTATTATCGGCAATGTTTTTATATTTATCAATATAATATTCCATTAGTTTGGCTCTATCGTCAACAAGTTTTCTGGGAGTATGGCGTTTTTCTTCTTTCTCTCTTTTCAATACGCGCCTATATGCCTCTTCTTTTTCGCACATAATAAAGTTAACCTCTGTCTTATAACCCAGTTTCTTGGCATTTTTCATCAGCTCTAAATGCGCATCGTTAACCCCGCTGTGTTCCAGCAGTATGTTGGCCTTTTTTTCTATAGCTCGGCGCAAAAGCTCATAACCGACAACCCTCGCCGGCATTTCCCAAACCTTAAACCCATGGGCAGCCCCTTTTTCTTTAACATCTTTATGATAATCGGGAATTTGTTCCATAACCGCATCAAAGCTTACAAACAAGCTGCTTGCATTTCTTTTTTCTTTACAAAATGATGATTTCCCTGCTCCGGGCATTCCGCTTACTTGGGTGATTGTTGGGGTGTCGCAGAACTCTGCCTCTGCCAGCATCTGCTCAATTACGCTTTCATAAGCATCATTTTTAATAGCCTCATATTCTGTATCAATCAGTTTATCTATACCGAGCATCAAGCTGCAGAGCTTCATATATACTTCCTTAACAATCTTCTGGTTCGGCTCAGACACTATCATAATTTTATTGACAAATCAAGCCTTGAGAAGTAGCCTCAAAACGGCTGATATAATAGGGGATAAAACAATGAGTAATGTATATTTCTGCGACTTCAAAGCATCTGACTTCAAAGACAGCAAGGTTGAAAAAATAAAACGCCTTTTCCAAAAGGCCGGATTCGCAAAATTTCTTAATAAGGATGATTTAACCGCCATCAAAATCCACTTTGGCGAGCGTGGTAATGATGCCTACATCAACCCTGTTTTCGTAAGACAGGTGGTTGATAAAATCAAAGAAGCGGGAGCCAAGCCATTCGTAACAGACACAAACACCCTTTATTCCGGAGAGCGCCATAACAGCGTTGACCACCTGACAGTTGCCTTGGAGCATGGCTTTAACTATACCGTAATCAATGCTCCTGTGATAATCGCTGATGGACTAAGAAGCAAAAACTTTCGCAATGTAGAAATAGACCTCAAGCACTTCAAAACAGCCAAAATCGCTGCAGATATTGTAGATTCTGACAGCATGATAGTTATGTCTCATGTAAAGGGACACCCTATGGCAGGCTTTGGCGGCGCGGTAAAGAACTTAGCTATGGGTTGCGCACCTGCCAAAGGCAAAGAAGACCAGCACTCTTTCCGCCCCACTGTTGACACTCAAAAATGCATAGCCTGTGGCAAATGTATCAAAGTCTGTCCCAAAGAGGCAATAAGTTATAAATCCTATGGCAGTTCAAAGAAGGCCTTTATAGATAAAAACATCTGCATCGGCTGCGGTCAGTGCGTTTCAGAATGTCCGGTAAAAGCTATCAGCATAGAAGATGAAAATGATTTATCAAAGTTTGTTGAAAGAATAGCAGAATATGCACTTGCTTCAGTAAAAGGCAAAGAAGAAAAAGTCGGCTACATCAATTTCTTGATGAACATTACCCATGATTGTGACTGCTTCCCGTTTTCTGATGCATCCATAGTTCCTGATATCGGCATTTTAGCCTCAACAGACCCCATTGCCATAGATATGGCTAGTGTTGACTTAATCAATCAACAGCTTGGCTTTGAAGGCACTCGCCTAAAGGACAATCATAAACCCGGTTGCGACAAGTTCGCAGGACTAAGACCAGACAATCATGGTATGGTGCAGATTAATTATGGTGAAGAAATTGGTTTGGGTAGCAAAAAATATAAATTGATTAAGGTCTAATATCGACAGCCTGCCACCCGCTTCGAGACCACAACCATAAAGGCGAATGTACATCAATAGGGTGGATGCTCTCCCCTTTAAGAACATCTTCCCAGCGTACACTTACATATTCTCTGACATCGACCCTTTCCATGTCTTGCTCGTCAATAACTCCTAGTTTGGCGCTTGCTTTTATTATATGAGTATCAGGTGCAACAGATATACATTGCCTGTTCTTAAAAACTGCTCCGGCATATTCTTCCATAACGCAAAGCCAATAATTAACAAGCTTAATCCCTGCCAAATATGGAAAGCCTTTTTTGTTTTTATTTATATATTCTTTTATTTGTGCAACATCATTATCATTTTTAGAAAACAGCTCTCGCACATCTCCATTAAAATCATTTACCAAGCTTTGGCATATAGTTTTCCAGATTTTTATGTGCATATTTGGCTGTAGCGCAGTTTTATACTTAAGTAGCTTTTCTCTAAGCTCATCATCACTCATTTTACAAACCGCAAAAGGATTAAAAGCATCAACACATTTATCATCAGCATATGTTTTATTAGCGGCATCCCAAAGCGTATAAGAATTTCGTTGGTAGTTCAAAGCCATTGGCAATGTAAAATATAAATAGCTCTCTGCAGAACCTTGGGGCAGGGCTGGGTTGGCATCTTCGGGCATAATCTCACCGCCCAAAAGCCCTTGTTTATGAGCCTCTAACACTTTGGCCAAACGCGCCAGTATTTCTTTTTTATTCTGCAAAGTCGCTCACCAAATTAAACTTATTATTTTCATATGTAATATGAAACACTTTATCTTGAGGAAGGTTATACCCTTTCTCAAGCCCAAAATGATGCAGCAAACAGCTTATTAATGCCCCATGAGAGGCAATGCCGATTATATTGTACTTGCTATCGGCAATCTTTTTAACCACATTCACAACTCTTTCTTCTGCCTGTGCTTTGCACTCCCCACCATTAAAATTGTGGAGCGGATTACGCCAGCAAGTCAGCGCATCATAATCATCTTTAGATATCTCGTCCAAACACTTGCCCTCAACATCGCCAAGGTTAACCTCTTGCAAATCTGGTTCTTTGATAACTTCAATATTTTTGCTTTTAGCAATTTCCAAAGCCGTTTCATAAGCTCTTTTCAGAGGGCTGGCAAAAATCACTTCCATATTAACATCATTAAGAATACCTGCGAGCTTCTGAGCCTGCTTCATTCCGTTTTCATTCAAAGACATATTGCAACTTTGCCCTTGAATACGTTTCTCTTTATTAAAGTTGGTTTCACCATGCCTAAAAATATATAAATCTTTTCTCATCACGCCGTCACATCTAACATATTATTCATGAACATCTGCCTTGGGGCTTATAACAATCTTTCCATCAACAATCTTTTTAACAATTGCTTCAGAGTTAAAAATTCCGTTTTCATCTTGCTCTACATGACCGGTAATGCCGTTATATTCTTTAATCTCCAGCATCTTGTCAATGGCTTGCTCTTTGCTGTCTGCGGCTTCAAAAGCCTTCGCAATCAGCATAATATCGTCATACATATTACCAACCGCATAAGTTGCATCAGACTTATTGTGCTCTTTAATTCTTTTCATGGTGTAATCATCAGCCGTAGCAGCATCCACATACCATGAGCCTTCAATCAACTGCTTCCCTTCCATAAATGAAAATGTCTCAATGGAGGTTACGTCTGCCTCTACACCGTGCTCGCGAAGCTGTTTTATAAAAATAGAAATCTCTGGGTTGTAAAGCATGACCACATATAAATCGATTTTTTTGTCAGCCATTCTTTTAACGTCCATTCTAAAATCTTTTGTGCCGGTATTAAACAATACGACTTCATTTTTAATACCTTTATTATTAAGTCCCTCGGTTAGGGCTTCTCCGCAGGCGATAGAGCCTTCTTGATTCAAAATAACAATCGCCACATTTTTATAACCCTTATCTGCAATGGTCTCTACCATTTTCTTTGCTTGGAACTCTGGCTGCGTCCAGTTAATAAAGTTATATTTTCCGGTTGCAACATTTGGGTCAGAAGCATTTGCAATATGAATAACCTTGTTTTTTTCGGCAATCGGAGCTATCACATTACACACATTAGACGCCGCTGTAATCACCGCATCTATCTTATCAATATTAATCATCTTAGATATAATGTTAGCAGCTTTGGCAGAATTCATCATGCTGTCCTCAATAACTGCTTCATAGTGATAGAAGTTATCCATCTTGTTGATGTCATCTATCGCAATCTCA
>JAISFX010000031.1 GCA_031263385.1 Lactobacillus sp. | reverse complement strand
AGCATCATCAGCACAGATAATGTCCGTGCCGGAGCCAATAAGCAGTTGGAAGCCTTTGCAGATATCTTGGATGTTGATTTCAAGTTTGTAAAAGGTGGCAAGGCTCTGTTTACCATGGTTCAAGAACGCAACAATAATTATGACATGGTTCTGGTAGACACTCCGGGCATTAACCCTTTTGATGAGGAAGATGTCGAAAAAATCAGAGAAATATGCGATTCTTTGAAAGGCGATAAAATAATGACTATTGATGCCGGCAAAAACACTTTCGAGGCTGTAGAAATCGGCGGCATATTCAAAGAAATCGGCGCTAACTTATTCTTACCAACCAGACTTGATTTAACCAAAAGAATAGGCAGCACATTGTCAATAGCCAGTTGTTGCGAACTAGGTTTTTGCGCTGCCTCAGTAAGCGCTAACATTGCCAAGGGACTGGCCAATGTCAGCAACAAATCATTAACTCAATTAATTATGTCATAAGGAAAAAACATGGAAAATGATGAACTGAAAATTCCGTCTCCGGATGCCAACCCCAGACAGTCTCGCAAAGGCAAAAATATGATTGCTGTTGCTTCTGGCAAGGGTGGTGTAGGCAAAACGTGGTTTTCCATTACTTTGGCACACGCCCTCAGCAGCTTCAAACAAAAGGCCCTTCTTTTTGATGCAGACTTGGGCCTTGCTAACATCGATATCCAGTTAGGGCTTATGGTTCAAAATGACATCGGCAGTGTTGTTGCTGGTCACAAAACCTTAAATCAGGTAGTTTATTCTTCTGATAAAATTAACTTTGATGTCATTGCAGGCCGCTCTGGCTCAGCAGGTCTTGCTTCCATGCCTATTGGCCGCCTCCAGTTATTGGGAGACGATTTGTCACTGCTTTCCGCATCTTATGATAAAATCATCTTAGATATGGGCGCCGGTGTTGAAAAACCGGTCAGAATTCTTTCTGGCATGGCCGAAAAAGCAATTGTACTTTGCACAGATGAGCCAACATCGCTGACAGATGCCTATGCCTTCATAAAAATAATGACCATGCAATATCCTAAAACAAGCTTAAACATCGTCATCAATCAGGCAAACTCAACCCGAGAAGGCCAGCGAACTTATGATACGTTACTCAAAGCCTGCCAAAACTTCTTAAAGATTTCTCCCCCGCTTCTGGGCATTATCCGCCGCGATACCAGAGTAAGGGATTCTATCCGCAACCAAACTCCGTTGCTCACTCGTTATCCGACATCAGAGGCCGCTGAAGATGTCATTAACATAGCCCGAAAGTTAGTCTGATGAATGATCTGATTTCTTCCATAACTATGCAGATTAAACCGACAGCATCTTCTGACGGTCAGGTTAATGGAGAAATCAGAGCCTCAACGCCACAGCTTTCTAACATAAAGGTCGGAGACAGCATCCTCTTGAAGTTTTTAATGGAGAGCGATGGAGGTATGGTTGTAACTTTGCCAACTAAAACAGCACCTGTTGCTCAACTTTTAACAGACAACCTTACCACAAAAAATCCTGCCGAAGAAAGTAGGCAGGTGGACGTTGCTTTAGATAAAAATCTTAACCTCAAGCAGGGACAAGCGCACGAGGTAGTCGCAAAGATAACTGGTAAAACTCAGGATTCTGTGCAGGTGAAATTGCTTTCCATAAACAATCAACCGGTTGAAAAATTTGTCAGCAATACCCCGCTCAAACAAACAACATCCCAGCCTCAGCAGCCTGCAAACACTGCAACTTTGGCTCAGTCTAAAAATGTTGAACTCCCTTCTCAATACCTCAAACCCAATTTAGATGCCTTTAATAAACTTGAGCAAATTAACGTTCCCAAAGAGGCTCTCAATACCCTCAAAAACTCAGAGTTCAGCTTTAATCTACTTGCAGATAGCAAAGCCGGGACTAACGTGCTCACACCTCAGAACCTGACCGATATTATAAAGAATTATCCTGCCGAGAAGTTTGTAGAGGCTCTAAAAGGCCAGCTTATTAAAGGTGAGGTGACCAACCTGCCTGACAAACCGCTCACCATAAAAACAGCTCTTGGAGAAGTCTTTATTGATAAGGATATCAAACTCCCCAACAAGGCAGAAGTGTTGCTCGAACTAAAAGAGCTTCTTCCTTTCCCCAAGGAACGAACCGGCACTATTTTTGACATCATAAAACCCTTGCTTGCTAGCAAAGCAGATGCATCTTCTGCCAAAGCAAACACCGCTCAACTAACCCCGCAGCAACTCCATAGTTCTGTGCTTTCCAAAATACCATCAACTGATGCAAAAATGGTCAGCAACATAATATCTTTTATTAAAGCAGCGGTTAATAAAGATGTCAGCCTTTGGTTGGGTAAAGAGACCACTCGAGAGATTGCCCTGCAGTCTGCCGACGGTAGAGAGGTTGTAGCCAAGCTTAGTAACTTCATAATCAGCTCTACCAAAGAGAGCAACTTCTTCTGGAAAGTTGTCGAAATCCCTTTTCTCGCCGGAGAAGTCCTTAGCAACATCAAGTTCTCTATAAAAGAAAATTTTGATTAACCTTCTGAAGGCAACGCTAAAAATTAAAACGGCACCCGATTCCTTATTGATACAAATTTCTCAAACTTAGGCCTTTTTCAGTTTGATGGCTTTGCCGTAGAAAAAGACCGACGTTTTGACTTAGTCATCCGCACTTCAAAAGACATGAGCGACGACTTATATTATAATATATTAAAACTTTTCAAAACAACTCTTCATGACTTGGACTATGTCGGAAATTTAAAAGTAAATGTTAAAGAAAATTTTATAAAGGTGTGCGAGACTAATACTCCTAAGGAATTAAAAGAAGGTATTTATGTATGAAGGACGCAAAAGGCTATTATAAAATATTGGGTGTTAAACCTGATGCTGATGATGCTGTCATCAAAAGCAGTTATCGCGATAATGCCAAAAAATGGCACCCTGACCATAATACCACAGAAGATGCTCTGGAGAAGTTTCAAAAACTTTCCGTTGCTTATGAAATCTTAAAAGAAGAAAAAACTCGCTTGATGTATGACCTCTTATCTGAGGTTTATAACAACGCCAACTTCCCCGACATGTTTGCCCTAAAGGTCTATAAAAACCAAAAAGGTGCAGAAGATTTTTCTGTTAGAAGCATTTCCCAAAAAAGAGTTTTAGGAAAGCTGGTTTCTGAAGATGTAAAAGAAAACAAAGACATATGCAGTTTTTCTGAGGCACGCGTTAAAGTTTTTCAAAACTCTTTATTTAACTGGTTGTTAGGCTGGTGGGGAATAAAAGCTTTTAAAGAAAACATCAAAGCCCTCATCTCCAATTATAAAGATATTGGCACTAACAAAGAAGACAACCTCAAACTCCTCATTCACAATGCAATAGCTTTTGAAGGAGAGAAAAAGAAGAAAGAAGCCCTTGCTTCAGCTAAACAGGCGTTGGATTATGCCAACTCTCACCAGCAAGACCTTCTCAACAAATATATATACCTTCTTGGCACAAACACTAAGGAAGAAGCACCTCAGTGGAACTATAAACTCTTAAAACAAATCCAGTTGATTATACCTGCTCTCATTGTTTTGCTGATAGTCTTTAACATCATTAATGCCTTCGTTAGCAAAAACTCTGACAACTGGCTTGCCCAGAAGAAAATAAACTATTATCGCGAGGTAAAATTCCATAGTGGCAAAGAAACCGTCGATGATGTTGTTGTTGCTAAAATAGTAAACATCCCGCCCGATACTAATGACCTCAGCATGCTTTATTATCCGATATATAATACTGATGTTATGGTCGGCCCTAATGATGATTTTGATATCTTGGCCCGCCTTGAAAGAGGCCACACTGTAAGGATGACAGGTTTCAGCCCTGACAAAGTCTGGGCCAGAATAATGATTGACGACGGCTCTATGGGCTTTGTCAAACTGAGCATCTTAAGACAAGGCGTAAAAGAGCCGATTCCCGAAGGCAGTAAAATCTACACCGGCGTTAAATATGACTAAGTAATAATGTTCACTTTAAAAGCGCAAGGGCCGATAACATCTGTTACCGGCACCTTGTTTTTTGTTAGAAAGAGAAAGACTTGAAGAGAAAGCTCAACAGTACTCTTTCTTGCTGTATGTAATGCGCCCTCTTTACGAGGTAGTCGCGACAGCTTTTTCTGATTTGGCTTTCTTCTTGTTCAGTCTCAAATTCTGGATGAGCTTCTAAGCGGTCACCCATCTTTTTTACTGCTCGCTGAAACCTGCGGCTAGCAAAGAAGTGATAGGGTTGTAACAATATTACCCCCACCAAAATGCCGAGATATGAAAAGAAAGTCGTTTCCCAGATATCAATATTGTTATAAATCACTACCGATATATAAACAGCTATTGAAATTGCTGTTAACAAGGGAAGAATGATCCTCAACGCTGACCGTTGAACTCTCATTTGCCCCCAATTTGCAGCGAATAAGTAAGCTGCCAAAAAACCAATCACTGTGGCCGAAGCCAAAATTAAAATACTTTCCATAATTCTTATTTTTTAGAGTTTATAATCCTTAGTTTAACTTTATAAGTATAGCAAAATTCGCCAAACAACACAACCCTTTGGGGGTTACAGTTTTGTTAAACTTTTTCTTGCCTAAATTAAGGATTCTAACTAAACCCTGACTTGTTCAATCTTTGTTGCTAGTCCGGTTTTGTCATCGGTTTCTACACAGATTCCAAACATTGTGCCATTGTCTCTGCACACCACAAGCCGCCCGCCGGTATATTTTTGGCGCACTCTGTTAATCGGCTCATCAATTTCAAAACCCAAAACCGAGTTATAATTTCCGCACATCCCAACATCTGTAATATATGCTGTTCCTTTGTCTCTTATACATGCATCAGCTGTCGGCACATGAGTGTGCGAGCCAGCCACAACAGAAACCTTGCCGTCCATATAATGCCCGATTGCCAATTTCTCGGCAGTTGCTTCTGCGTGCACATCTACAAAAATAGCATCAATATTTTTACCCAAAATATATCTGCTTAAAAGCTTGTCTAAAGCAATCGCAGGGTTGTCAATTGGGTCCATAAATAACCTTCCCAAAACCTGAGTAACCAAAATTCTTTTTCCGTTTGCCAACTCATATTCACAATATCCATGTCCCGGCAAACCTTCGGGATAATTAAGCGGACGAACCAATCTTTTATTCTGATCCATAAACGGACTAATTTCTCTTTGCTTCCATGTGTGGTTGCCAAGGGTAAGTACGTCTATCCCTTTATCAAAAAATTCTCGAGCAATCCCCGGAGTAACACCAAAACCATGTGCGGCATTTTCTATGTTAACAATAAAAACATCGGGTTTATATGTAGCTTTAACATGTTCAATATTGTCGATTACGGCATCACGTCCTGCTCTGCCAACTACATCACCGCAATAAAAAATCCTCATTATCCAACCTAACAAATACAAAGAAAAAATCCCCCGAAAGGGGATTTTTAGTTAAAACGGAGAGTGGCCATCTGAGCCGTATTAGAAAGCAATTCTAAAACGAACCGCGTCTAATAAGGTGGGTGTCGTATGAAGGGGCCAAGACCCGGTCAGGAACAACTCCCTAAAATGAACTGTTGGCTCGGAAGACAAAGCGGAAAATACGAACTAGACAGCTCACCCTCTATGGTTTGAGTCTACAATAAATCAATTTTATTTGCAATATCTTTTAGCTCATCCGACGTGCTTTTTATCAGACTCGATAAAAGCTTATCAATTTCAAGGATTCGATTTTTATCCACAGATGCTCCGTCGTCTTTTTTGCTTGATTTTCCCTTTTTAGATTCGGTCAATTCGTCAGCTAAAAGCAAACCAATCATCACCAGAATCATATTTTCGCTGATTTGTCCTTCGCTTCCGGCAAACATTTTAGCCTTATCATCCATAAGGTTTGCCAACTGCAAAATACGCGCCTCTTGCCCGTCCTCTGTAGCAACGGCATATTCTCTGTTGTTTACGCTTATTGTAACCTGTGCCATTTCTTATTCCAAAACCTTACTTAATTTTGCCACAATGTCGTCAATGTTTGCCACAATGACATTTGATGTTTTTTTCAGCTCGTTAAGGCTGTCATTTTTCAAAGCCAGCTCTTTTTGGTTTTCTCTTTGCTTTTTCTCAAGCTCGGTTTTTTTTGACAATATCTTGTCATCAATTGCCTTGATAGTCTCGTTCAACTCATCAATTGCCTGCTTTGTTTCTGAAAGTTCTGCCAAAATATCGCTCATTTCACCAAATTTCTCTTGTCCAATTAATTAATATCAGCATAATATATTTTATCCTAAAGATTTTCAAGCATATTGGTAAGGTCGTATGAATAAGTTTATAATAAAAATAACCACAGAGGATGATACTCTTCTTAAAGACAGCAGTATAGAGTGCGTAATCCTGCCGGATTCTTTCAGCAAAGACTTCTACAAGAAGGCATCTCTTTCCGAAAAAATAATTTTGGTAAAAGGTGAAAACGCAATAGAAGTCTGCAAAGAAAACAATCTTGACGGCATCACCTGCGACCTCAGCAAGTCTGAACAAATCAAAAAAGATGTCGCAGACATAAGAAGCCGCCTTGGTGATAAAATATTAGGGCTAATCACCCGTAGCCGTCGCCACGAGGCAATGCTTGTTAGTGAGCAAGAGCCCGACTTCGTCATTTTTAAGGTCTGGAAGGACGGTATTGAAAATATCGAAGAGCTTTTAGGGTGGTATAATGACTTCTTTTTAATCCAATCTGCTGCGTTAATAGAAGATGATGACATTAACATCAACAACTTGCGGGTTGATATTGTGATATTAAAAGACACTCAATACAAAAAATTTGTTGCCAAAAACTAAAGTTTATATTACCTTGCCAGAGAATTATAAATTTTAGAGCCTTTTTTGGGGCTTTTTTACATCGTGAATAGGAGACCGAGAATATGAAACAATCTGCAGGATCAATCAGAATTGGTTGGGTAATTGAGTATAAAGGAAAAAGCTGGACAATTGTTAAGGCTCAGCACGTAAAACCTGGCAAGGGCGGCGCTTTTATGCAGGTAGAGATGAAATCTGTTGAAGAAGGCACCAAAACCAACGAGCGTTTCAGAACAGAAGATACCGTAGAAAAACTTATGGTTGAAGAAAAACCAAATCAGTTTTTGTTTGAAGACGGCACTGGTCTCACATTTATGGATTCTGAAACATATGACCAATTCACAATGCCTAATGACATTTTAGGCGATTCTCTTCCTTTCCTTACAGATGGTATGACAGTTGAAATCAACTTTATTGACGGCAAGCCTATCAGTGTTGCGCTTCCTAAGCAGGTAGTTTGCGAAGTTGTAGAAACTGAGCCAGCATTAAAAGGCCAGACAGTAACATCTTCTTACAAACCGGCAATTCTTGACAACGGCGTGCGTGTAATGGTTCCTCCATTCATCAATACTGGCGAGAAAATTGTTGTAGAAACCGGTGATGTAACCTATGTTGAAAGAGCAAAATAATGTTTTCATCTGTTTCTCCTCTTAGCAATCTCTTGTTAGACGCTGTTAAAAAGGCATCAAATTCCCTTAACCGCGATTTTAATGAGATTGAAAAACTTCAGTCATCTGTCAAAGATTATAAGAACTTTATTGCCTCAGCCTATGGCAAAATTGAAAGAGAACTTAAAAAAGAGCTTTCTAAGGTTCGTCCTGATTTCGCTTATAAAGAAGCCGGCAAACCAGCCCCTAAAGGCCCATATTTTGTAATCTCTCCTATCGACGGAATAGATAACTTTGCCAGAGGCATCGCTCATTTTGCTGTTTCTGTAGCAGCCTGCAACAATGGCGACCCTATTACCGGCATTGTTTATAACCCTATTTCAGACGAGATGTTCTTTGCTGAAAAAGGCAAAGGGGCTTACAGAGAGGGCGTAAGAAATGCTGAGCGTTTAAGAGTGTCAGCTAATAAAGAGCTTAAGAACGCGGTTATATCCACAAATGTTTCTTTTAAGAAAAATATTAGTGAATATAATAATCTTCATGATAAAATAATCTCAGCTACTCCATATTTAAGATGCTTTGGTGCCATCAGTCTGGACTTGGCTTTGGTAGCTTCAGGCAAGCTTGATGCCTCAGTCAGCTTAAATAACAGAGAAGAAGATGTAACTGCCGGAATCCTCATCGTTAAGGAGGCTGGCGGCTATGTTTATGAGCTGAATCAAAAAGATTTGAATGAAGATGGATATAACCTTATCTTAAAGAGCGGAGACTTAATCGCTGTTAATGCAAATTTAAACAAAAGGGTTTATGATTCTCTTCATAAATAATTTTACGGAGAATTCACCATGCGCGGTTTGCTTATACTTACTTTAGGAATTTTTGCTTTTACAGCTACAGCAAGAGCAGATGACGATGTATTTGTCGACATGTCTGTTCTAAATTCTCTCGGTGCACCGGTAATAAGGCAAAATCAGCCAAAATTCCCGATAATTAACAAAGAAGATGTTGTAAAGCCAAAGCCAAGACCTAAGGCTAAGAAAGCAGCTCCTAAAAAAGAGAAAACTGTCGTAAATAAGGTTGAGACCAAACCTGTTGTACAGGTAAAAGAAGACCTGATAGTAATTCCTGCTAAACCAAAAGAAACTCTTCCTGTTGTTGCAGAGCCTGTGGTTGAACCATTCATCGCTGTTAAGGAAAACAAGCCTGTTATTCAAGAGGCCCCTGTGGTTGAAGAATCTATAGAATTGAGCGTTATATCTAGTTTTAATAATGAAGAAGCAAAAGCAGAGCCTGAAGATATCGAGCGTGCTGCTATTGCAGATGCTGAGGAAAAGGTCGTAGAGCCTTTAATCCCAGCAACATCAGCAACTCCTGCCGTAGACACCAGGCTTGATACTCATAAAATATACTTCGCAGATGAAGATACAGAGCTTACAGATGTTAAGAAAAGCCTCTTAGACAGTATTGTTGCTACATTTGTTAACCCTCAAACAAACAAAATCGCCATATACTCTTACAACTATGACAATGGCGAAGATAGCTTCAAAAAGAAGAGACAAAGCCTGAACCGCGCAGTAGATGTTCGTTCATACCTTTTGAGCAAGGGTTTCAAAAACTTCAGCATCAAGGTCATAAATATCACAGATGACGAAAGCAAAAAAGGCGTTGTAGAGATAGAAGAAATTAAATAATTTCGCAAAAAAAAGCTTGCTTTAAATATCGCCCTAATGTATAAGGACTTAAATTTTCAGTTTAAGAAAAGAATTTTATGGAGAAAATAAGATGAAAAAAGGTATTCATCCTGATTATCACGAAATTACTTATGTAATGAGTGACGGAAGCAAAATGAAAACAAAAAGCACTTGGGGCAAGGCTGGCGATGTTATGACTTTGGAAATTGATCCTAAGTCTCACCCAGCATGGACAGGCGTTCACCGTTTGATTGATACAGGTGGTCAGTTGTCTAAGTTCAAGAACAAATTTGGTAATTTGTCTCTTAACAAACCTGCAGATGCATCATAATTTAGCATCCTAAACGTAAATTTAGCGTTTTATTAACCTGCTGCTATTACAATAGCGGCAGGTTTTTTGTGTTTTTTAGGTGAATTTATGGTAACGATAACACATTATGAAGTTTACTCACAGAGTAGTAGTACCTGGCGTTTAGAGGAGAGATTCCCAGCAGATCAGCGCGACAGGGCCTTTGAGCTGCGTAAAAAGCTCGAGAAGAGAAACATCCCCGTCCGAATCATAAGAGAATCCTTTGATGTCGAGAGCAACCGCTATATGGAATCGGTTGAATATGTCTCTGGCAGTGCAGCCAAAAACATTAGTGCCATTGCCAAAAAGAAAAAAGCGGCCGCCAACAACAAGAAGATTAAGAAAAAAATAGTGACCAATAAGATTTCTAAGAAAGAGTCTAGACCTGTTGGTCGCCAAAATATTGCCGGCGCACTTGTAACCCTCATTGCAATTATCATATTTTGTTTGGTATTTGCCAATTTATTTGTGACACTTCTAACCCCCTTAATTGAGGAGTTCGTTCCCGAAGACAAGCAAGAAATAACCCTCTCAGTGTTGTTTTTCTGCCTGTTTTTGCTCACCGCCATTCCTTTAGTCGTTAGAAAAGTGCCTTGGCATGTGTTTGATGCCTCCGGCTTTGATGCTCCTGTTACCGAAAGAAGAATATATTCTTACGCTGACAATCTTGTCAAACGCTACCGCCTTAATGATGACATAGACCCATCCATTGCTCCCATAACACCTGAAGCACCTCTGGCCTATAAACGTTATATTGTAGAGTTTTTGGGGCAAGTTATTAATAACCTTGAGAACAGAGACAAAATCGGTAGCGGCTATAGCAAGCTAGGCATAAAATTTCTGATTTTTGGGGGCTGTCTAGAACTTTCCCGCAAGGCAAACCTAAGCCTTACCGAGGCAAACTCTCTTCTTTATGAAGCCTTTCAGATAATGGACGGCGATGGTGTAGACCTAGAAGGCTTTTATGAGGCCAAAAGAGCCTATAATGAGAACAATGCGGCCATGTTCCTTACTGGCGTAGGAGCTTATATGGTTGCCCGCCTGCTAAAAGAGAGACCTTTCAATCCTGATGTTTTAAGAAAAGCCTTTAAACGTTGGGAAGATCAGGACGTTGATGCCAATAACCCCGACAAGATAAAGCCTGCATCTGCTTCTCCATATATGTCTCAGCCATTTGAATGTGCTGTAAATCTGCTTTCTTCCATAGAGCGTGAAGACGAGTTTGATGAAATCGGTGAGGATGTTGTCCATCAGGTTAAAGCTATGGTAGAAGATGTTGTCAGAAGGCTGGGGAGCAAGTTTGAAGGCCGCGATGTGTCTATGTTTGAGAATATTTATTCATTAAAATTTTCATCTTTAGCCAATGCGTTTGATTTCTCAATCCGCTTTTTTAGAGAATTTGATGCATTAACTGAAGATATCAATGACGAAAATGTTGTTTTTGATAACAGAATTAATATACTGGCTTATCCCGATCTTTTTGGGGAAGATGCCAGAGAAATTATTTTAGATGTTTTTGACAATAGCTATAATGAGGAAATTTTGGTAAAAGACGAAGTCAAGGAAAAGCTCGAAAAAACAGAGTATAAATTTGATTATCTTGGCGAGAAAGCCCTTCGTCGCAGTGCCAAGGTGTTCTCTTTATATAAGTTAATATATCAATAATTTAGTTGTACTAAATGGGTTTTTATGCTACTATTAAATCTGGGGTAGGAGGTAAGAAATGGCAACAACAATTCCAAGTGCCGGCAACCTTATAGACGGTAAGGGAAGCTGGGAAAAGACCATCGTCGATATGAACAATGTCGATGAGATTTTTTCGAACGCTCGCGATGTAGGTTATTTGCGACTCAATTACTCACGTACTAACGTAGTTGCAAAGCTTGGTGCGAAGTATGATGCTCTTGACATGTACAAGGTTCAGGTTCAGTCCAACGGTAAGATGAAGCTTTCTCTAAAGTCCACATCTTCTACTGGTAATGAGCCTGTTTTAGACCTTTCTAAATATGCAGATGCTCTTGACGCCGCCGAAAAAATGATTGACCCTGAGGGTTGGGCCAAAAAGCAGGCTGAGAAAGCCGCTGCCGCAACCAATTACAGCATTATGGAAAATGAGGCCCCGGGCCTTCGCCTTCAAGTTTATACAGTTAAAAACGGTAAAGAGGTTCTTGTAGCAGACAGCCACGCTGAGTATGGCTCAAAAGAGTATAAAGCTGCTAACGAGATGCTTACCGGCGAATATAAAGCCAAGAAAGGGGACTATTACGTAAAGGTCTCTCGTGATGATGACACTCCCGTAAAAGAAGAGATAGCTTATGCACTGCAAATGCAGGTAGGAACAACCTATAAGCATGACTATATCGTTACCGAGACAGCATCGGATGACTATAAAAATAAAACAATTTCCAAGATTCCGTTAACAACAGATTATACGGGAACTCTTTCTGCCGTAAATGCTCTTGAGATTCAGGCATCAAAATATTCTGCAACGGCAGACATGTTGGCCAGCGGTTATTTAAATCTGGCAAGCATTTATAATAATAAAAAGTAATATTAACAAAAACTTCTTGTACAAAGCAAAAACATTCTCTATTCTAAGCCTAGAATAGAGAATGTTTTTTTTGAAAG
>JAISFX010000144.1 GCA_031263385.1 Lactobacillus sp. | reverse complement strand
GGTGGCGTAATCTAGTTTTTGTTCAGCGAAGGTTCTGCCGCCTTTTAATGATATGATGCTTAGGCCGATATTGCGAGTGTGCATTGATGATACATAACCTGTTTTGGTACTGTAAAGCGGCTTGATTATTTTGGATTTTGGTAAATATTTTTCAGGCTTGCTTGTGAAGTCTTTTGGACCGCCTAGTGCAGAAATCATTTTTGCAAAAATCTCGAGAGCCTTACCTGAGCTTAAAGATTTTTCGAGTTTGGATTTGGCTTCAGTTAAGTTTTTGCAGAGTTTGCTTGCAACGAGAATCGACGAGCAAAGAGCCATGTTTACTTCATGAAGGCGAGGGTCAATGTTTTTGTTTTGCAGATAATCAACGGCCTCGGACATTTCTACGGCATTACCAACGCTATGGCCGAGCACTTGGTTCATGTCGGTGATGATTGCCTCTGTAGGGGTATTTGCGCCATTAGCAACACCGACGATTGATTTGGCCAAGGCTTTGGCTTTTGGCAGGTTATCCATAAAAGCTCCATTGCCGAATTTTAAATCCATTACCAGATAATCAAGCCCGGCAGAAAGTTTTTTAGACAAGATAGAGGCGGTAATCAGCGGAATGGATTCAACAGTTCCTGAGATGTCGCGGATGGCATAAATCTTTTTATCAGCAGGGGCAAGGTTGCCTGTTTGTCCGATTATGGCGCAGCCGATATCTTTGACAACTTTTTTGAAAAGCTCATTTGTTGGGATGGTTTGATAACCGGGGATAGAATCGAACTTGTCCAAAGTACCACCGGTGTGACCAAGTCCACGACCGGATATCATCGGGACATAGCCGCCACAAGCTGCCAACATTGGGGCAAGCATGAGGCTGACCTTGTCTCCGACGCCGCCGGTGGAGTGTTTGTCTATTACCGGGCCGTTAAGCTTCCACTTCAAGACATCGCCAGAATCGCGCATGGCAAGAGTTAGGTTGATAACCTCTTCTTTGCTCATGCCGTTTAAAAATATGGACATGGTAAGTGCGCCAATTTGGCTGTCTTTAATCTCGCCACTGGTTACGCCTTTGATGAAGAAGTCGATCTCTTCTTTGGTTAGTTTGTGGTTGTCTCTTTTTCTGCGGATTATTTCTTGAGGAAACATTAATACCCCCTGTCAATTATGTTTAATAAGTCATCAAGCAAAGAACTTGCGCCAATTCTGAAGGTGTCAGGTGTTGCCCATTTGGGTCCCATTACAGCATTGGTCAGGACCAGATATTTGCGGGCATCTTCAAAGGTTTTAATGCCGCCGCTAGCCTTGAAGCCGGTAGGAGATTTGGACTGGTTTATGGTTTCGAGGATAATGTTGGCAACCTCAGGGGTGGCTGATGTTTCAGTCTTTCCGGTAGAGGTTTTAATGAAATCTACTTGATGTTTTATGCAAAGGCGGCAGGCCTCTATGATTGAGGATGTTTTTTTTATCTCTCCGGTTTCGAGGATTATTTTTAAGGTCTTGTCAGTTGGTACTTCTTTGCGGCACGTGGCTAAAAATTCGTCACATGTGTTGGTGTAGCCTTCTAAGAAGTGGTGATAAGGGAATACAATATCAAGCTCATCAGCGCCAGCTTTTAAGGTCTCTCTTATATCTTTAGAGAGCTTTACCAAGTCATTATCAGGGTCGGGAAAGTTTATGACTGTTGCGACTTTTATGTCGCTATTTCTTAGCCTTTTATGAGCCTGAGAGATGAACTTTGGATAAACGCAAACCGCGGCAACATTGTTTTGTTCTGCTTTATCGCACAACTTGTTTATGTCAGAATTATTTTCTTTGCCGCTTAATGATGTGAGGTCAATAAAGCGGATTAACATTTGAGCAGCGGTTATGTCATCCATCTTAAGTCTCCTTTACAAAGGATTTTACCAGAAGGGTAAGTTTTTGTGCAGCTTTTTGCCCTTCTGCTAAGGTTTCGGAATGGCTTTGAGAACTTGTTTGCAGGCCAGTACCAAGGTTGGTTATGACAGAAAAGCCCAGAACTTTCATCCCGCAATAAACTGCGCAGAGAACCTCGGGCACGGTTGACATGCCGACAGCGTTTGCGCCAAGAATTTGAAAGGCTTTTATCTCGGCAGCGGTTTCAAAGTTGGGGCCTATAACCATGAGGTAAGTGCCTTCATGAAGCTTAATTTTTTTTGCTTTGGCAATTTCTTTGGCTTTGCTGCGGAAAGCTGTGTGGTAAGCATCACTAACGTCAGGAAAGCGAGGGCCGAATTTGTCATCATTAGGGCCTATCAATGGGTTTTGACCAGAGAAGTTGATGTGGTCAGAAATAAGCATAATGCTTCCGGCAGGCATTTTTTTTGATAAAGAACCGGCAGCGTTGGTAACAACAAGGTTTTTTATGCCAATGAGTTTGAATGCCTTAAAAACAGTGTTGATAATTTGCGGAGGGTATCCTTCATAAAGATGGAATCGGCCCTGCATGCAAATAACGTCTTTGCCTTCGAGTGAGCCGATGATTAAATTGCCTTTGTGTCCTGACACGGTGCTTTGTGGAAAGCCTTCAATTTTTGAATAAGGAATAGTTATGGGGTTTTTGATATCATCTGCCAGAGAGCCAAGGCCAGAGCCTAAGATTATGAGGGTTTCGGGTTTGAAGCTTTTTAGTTTTGATTTTATTTGTTTGGCGATTTTATCTATCATTTTTTTAAGCCTTCTTCTTCAAAAGCATGGGGCAACATGTCTGATACTTTAAATGTTTTTTGTACGCCTTTGAGGCTTGCTAAATGAATAAGAGTTTTGGAAGTGGAAAATTCTTTTATTCTTTGCAAGCATGCACCGCAAGGGGTGATTAAGTCTTTGCCGTCAGCGATGACTAATATCTCTTTGATTTTTTTGTCGCCAGCAGAAATCATGGCAGAGATTGCGCCGGTTTCGGCACAGGCTCCGCAAGGGTAGGATATGTTTTCAACATCTGCGGCTGCGTAATAATTGTTTTTGTCGCTTAAAATTGATGCCCCGACTTTGAATCCGGAATATGGGGCATAGGCATTTTTGCGGGCTTTGACAGCAAGTTCGAAGAGTTTATCAGTGTGAGTCATTGTTAACGCCTTTTTATAATTTTATATCTATGCTTGATTATAATAACAGAAGAATATAAAATCAAAGAGATTTTAGTTATTATACTTATACTCTTTGCCTAGGAGAAACACGTTGAGCAGGTTAATTGATTTTTTTAGACATTTAACACCGGCTAATATTCTTAAGGGATTATTGAAAAGCAAATTTTGGTTGGCACTTATCGCGATAGTGGTTTTAGGTGTCGGCGGTGTGACAATGTATTTCTCTATGATAGACTGGAATGAAAATAAACACAGGATATCTAATCAGTTTTCTGAAGTTACCGGCAAGAGGGTTGAGTTCGACGGACCAGTTACTTTTAAGCTATTCCCTTCTCCTTATTTATCTGCATCAGATGTTAAAATATATACAGACAACGGACCTGACAAAAAGCTTTTGGCTAAGATGGACAGTATGGTGGCAAGCCTTTCATTAGTGCCATTGATTAAAGGTGATTTTGAAGTTAAGCGTATGTCATTAGTAGAGCCAGATATTGAGATTATTGTGGCTGAAGATGGTAGCGTTAACTGGGATGCAAACTTAAGCCCTGAGCAAAGATATGCGATGGAGAGTATTGAGGTGACCCTTGATAGTGTTACCTTAGAAAGGGCAAGGCTCAAGTTTGTAAACGAGGCTTCCGGCAGTGAAGTTGTTTTGCAAAATATGAATGCAGAGGTTATTGCGTCCAGCCTTTTAGGGCCGTACCGTGTTGAGGGAAGTTATGTTAGAGATAATAATATGGAAGGCTTTGCAGTTTCTGTAGGGAGGATTTCTCGAGGGCTGACTACAGGGTTAAACTTTGTTATAAACTATCCTAAGCAGAGCACATATGTTCGTTTTGACGGGTCTATTCTTCCGGACAACCAAGCGGTTAACGGAAGTGTTATTGTTGAGTCAGAAAAAATTGCAGATTTTATAAATAGCGTTTTGGATGGGGCTGAAGTTGGAGAGGAATATAATCAGCCGCTGGCTCTTTCTTTGGAGGTGACTACAAACCAGACAAGGACAACACTTAACAATGTGGTGGTTAAATATGGCAGCTCAGTTGGTGCCGGTAATATTTTGATTCCATCAGTAGAGGGTGATAAAAGAAGAAAAATTGAAGCCTCTTTTAATATGACAGATTTAGATCTTAACCCAGTTATGCAGGTGGTAGAGCAGGTTATTGGTAAGTATAAAACAGAAGAATATTTGCCGAATTTTGATGCAGATATCATATTTGATTTGAAGGCAATAAAAACACTTTATAGAGACCAGATTATTCGTGATTTGGCGTTTAGTGCCGATTTTGTTGACAACACGTTAGTCGTTAAAGATGCAAATGCCGTGCTTCCGGGTGAGACAAACTTTAGGGCAAATGGTCAGGTATATTCAAGAAGGGAGCGCATGGTGTATGATTTCAACGCTCTCACATCTACTACAAATTTTGACAAGTTTGTGAGTTGGTTAGGATATCAGGTAGATGAAGTTGCTCCTGCTACCTATAAAAAGGCAGACATCAAGTTTAGGCTTGAAGGTGATTTGGATGTGCTGAAGTTTTCTCCTTTTGAAATGGCTTTTGATAAGACAGTTTTGAAAGGCGAGTGGGGTGTGGCGATTAAAAAAGATGAACCTTTGTCTTTCTTTGTTTCTATGGACGTAGACAGCATAAACTTTGATAATTATTTGAGGCCAACTCCAAAAGAAATTAGAGATGAGGGAATTTTAAAAGTTGCTGAGCATTATTTGTCGAATGTGAAAAAACTTGGCGATGCAGATCTTAGGGCGATATTGAGTTCTTCTTTGGTGATTATTGAGGGTGTTCCTGTTGACAGGGTTTCTTTGGGGTTTGACTATGTTAACGGTATTATGAATGTTAGCTCTTTTAGTGTAAATGAGTTTTCAAATGCGGCGATTGAAGTTTTTGGCGGCATAAGCGGGTTTAAGGATGACGATATTAACTTAGATGCGTTGACTTATAGATTGCAATCGCAAGATATTACGTCTTTATTAAATAGGGCAGGCGTTGTTCTTGAGGGTATCAACGTTAATGATTATAAAGCGGTTAGTGTTCAGGGAACAATAAGCGGAAAGCTTAAAGAGCCTCATGTACAAGGCGATGCGAGCATGGGTAATGCTAACACTATTTTTGAGCTGACTTTGAGCCCTAAGGATGAGCTCTTCAAATATAAGGGAATATTGAGGGTTAAAGCCCCTGACTTTATCAAGTTTGTTAATGATATGGGATATAAATATTCTCCGAATGTGTTCTCTTTGGGGCTTTTGAATTTTAATGCAGAGGTTTCAGGAAACGAAAATAGAATCGAGGCTAGAAATGCAGATATATATATCGGCTCTAACAATTTTAGAGGAGATATATTGTTTGATGCAAGCGGTGCACGAAATAATGTTGAGGTTAGTCTTGAGGTCAATAAGTTAGAAGTAGACAGGTTCTTTTATAATGCAACAAGTGTAGCCTCAAAAGAAGGAGGTCCGTCTTTCAGGGCTCAGGTCAGCAGCGAAAGAGGCGACTTTATATCTAAACCTTTCTTGGATAGAGAAAAGATAGATTATGGATTTTATACTACATTCGACTTTAAGGGGAATGTTAAAGCCAAAGATTTGACCTGTAAGGGTATGAGCATTAAAGGTGCTGATTTAAATATTAATCTTCAGAATGCAATCGCAAATGTTATTCTTAAAGGTGAATATAAGGGCGGTGTAATAGAGAGCAATGTCGATTGGGAGTTGTCGAGCATGCCGACAATGAAAGGCACGTTGAGGCTTGAAAATCAGCAGATTGATGAGGCGGTATGGAGTGGCAGAAAATATGGTGTTATAGATGGCTCTTATAATCTTAGCGGTAAGTTTGCCAGTAATGCGTCTTCAAATGAAGAAATGTTGAACAGTATGGATGCTGATTTTGACTTCATAGTACAAGACTTTAGGTTTAAGGGGTGGAGTTTGCAATCTATACATGATGATCTTAAGGTTAGAGACCGCTCAGAGGGTGTTGTGACAATGCTTAAGGATAATTTGAGCGGTGGAGAGACTTTTGTAAACAGAATGAGCGGTAAGATTAATGTTACTAATGGAGCATATAGATTTATTGATACGAAAATGGTAGCAGAAAAGGCAAATGTTAAAGTTGAGGCAGAAGGAAGCTTTAACCTTTGGGATATGAAGGCGTTGTTTGGAGTAAGCTATATCGATTTGGAGAATGTTCCGGCTTTTAATTTCTCTTTAAATGGTGCGATAATCTCTCCGGTATTGGCTATTGAAGCAGAGCAATTACTGGGCTCTTATGATGCTTATTGGGAAAAGATTGCTGAGGAAAGAAAAGCATCTTTACAAGCAAAGATTGATAATCTTAACGTGATGATGGATGAGCAACAGCAAAGGGCAAAGAGTTTGTTGGTGAGGCTTGAGGGTGTCAGAAAAGACTATGAAGAAAAGAAAAATTCTGCGACAGATGCAGAGGTAATAAGTGCATATCAAAATAATCTGGATACTATAGATAACTTGAGCAAGTTGGCTATAGATGTTGAAAAATATGCTACTGCCGTAGATTTTGAGGTAGAGCTGGTTGATGAGATAAAAGCTAAAAATGATTCAATAGAGGCCGGAATAAAAAATCTGAGTGGTACAGTGGTATCTTTGTATAACAAAGATGTTAAGGCCAGAATTAATGAGTGCTACAATAAAATTGTGAGCATGTTTAAGGAGGCTCAGGACCAGATTGCATATTACAGAGAGACTTTTCCTCCATACCAGCAGAGGTTGGGTAATATCGGCTCTGATACTAATTTGGATGATAATGATAATGTTATTCAGCTAGAGCTTAATATTGAAGAAGAGTTTTTAGCAATAGATGCTATTAATACCGATGTTAAAAATAACTTTGTGTTTATTCAAAAGGCACAGGCTCTGCCTATTTTGGAAGACTATGCGGCAGGTATTAAAGAAAAATCTGAGAAGGCAAAACAAAGTCTAGAAGATTTAAATAAGTATATTGCTAATTTGTTTGAATATATGGAACAAGTAGTTTCTGTAGAAGAGAATGATTACAAAGAAAAACTTAGAGAAGAAGAGGTTAAGAAAAAGGTTGAAGAGAATATCGGAACGATATCTGTTCATGGTACAGGAAAGAAAATTACTGTTGTGAGAGATATTGAGGAAATTGAAAAAGCAGAAGAAGCCTTGAAGAAGGAAGAGGTTAAGGTACTTGACTTCTCTAAAAAAACGTCTTCAGTTACCGGCAAAATCATCAAAGGTGGGAAGCTTATGAACCCACAAGAAACAGAAACCGAGACCCTTAAGGAAGGAAGTTTTCTGAAAAAAATTGATGATGATGAAATAGAAACCGGCGGTACAGTTAACAGGAAATAATAGGCTATATAACTTTAGGAAGAAAGGGGTGGGTTTGTCGAATCTACCCCTTGTCGAATTGTTTTTTTATGTTATATTTTTACCATAATATTTTTATTATTTATAAGGAGCTCATTATGAGAAAAAGACCCGAAGTTTGTATACTTCCTGTTGCCGGACTATCTACGAGAAACCTTCCTTCAACCAAGGCAATTCACAAAGGTTTTTTGACACTAAATTCTAAACCGATTATTCAATACGCTGTTGATGCTTGTGCAGAGATTGGAATTAAAGAAATTATATTTATTCATAGCGACCAGTCATGTAAAGAAATATTCGAAAGACATTATTCAACATATCCTTGGCTTGAAAACCATTTGTTGGAAAAGAAAAAGCTTGAGCTGTTAAAAGTGGTTCAAGATATTATTCCTCAGGGGATGAAGTTTTCTTTTGCAGAGCAGAAAGAGCCTAAGGGAAATGGTCATGCCATTCTTATGGCTAAAGAGCTGGTAGGAGACCGTGACTTTATCGTTATGTGGCCAGATGATGTTTATATTAACATTAAAGGTGACGGTATTCTTAAACAGCTTGTTAAGGTGTATGAAGAAGAAGGCGGTATGGTTGAGAATATTATAGAGTTTCCCAAAGAGGAAATGATTCGCTATGGTGCTTTGATTGATGCCGAAAGGGATGGTAACAAGGTTCATGCGAAAGATATTATAGAGAAGCCAAAGCTGGAGGATGTTCCTTCTAACTATGCCAGTATGGGGCCATATATTATGCCAAATTCAATCATGGATTATTTGCCTAAAGCTACGGCTGGTCTAAACGGCGAGATTAATCTTACAGATGCAATGCACTTGGCATGTTTGGACGGAGTTCCTCTTACCGGAGTAATTTGTGATGTGGTTCGTTATGACTGTGGCACAAACGATGATTTGGCAAAGGCTAATCTTAAGCTTAGCTTGATGGAGAGCTCTGATTTGAGGCGTTATTGCCAAGAGCTGTTGGACACTATGCCAATGCCAAGTAAATAAAAAAGCTTTGGTTTAGAGGTTATAAAAAAGCCCTTCTTTTGAAGGGCTTTTGTTATGTTAGATGCATCTGTGAAGGCCGCCGCATTTGGTGACACTGGGTCTTAGTCCGGCTCTGACACAATCTTCAGAGGTGAAGGCATATTCATCACTGCAACATTCTTTATAGTAGTTGCCGTCTTGAGGGAATCGGCCGGTAAGAAAATATCCGCTAGGGCATTTTGTTAAGACATATCCTTTAGCGGTGCATTTTTCGCCAGTGGTATATTTTATGGGGTTTTTAAGGTTAGGGTCAGCAATGTAAGATGCTCCGGCGTCGTTATCTGACTCTGAGATGAATGTGACTTTTGCCTCTGCAAAAGAACATATTGTTAGTCCGGTGATTAGTGCAAATAAAAA
>JAISFX010000105.1 GCA_031263385.1 Lactobacillus sp. | reverse complement strand
CGAATATAAAGATGGAAGTTTTTATAACCCCAACAATGCTACTCTGTATAGTGCAGCTGTTAATATTCCTCGACACGCTTTTTCTACAGAAATTGAAAAGCTGCCGGAGGCACAAAAGCAATCGGAAGCGCAAAATCTTAATGATGCAAGCGGTAACTCCCTTGGCGCAACAGGGCAGGCTTTGTATGCTCTACGTGCGCTTGAAAAATTCGGCAATGATGGCCAGACAAGGACCGAGGCTGTGCAACATGGCGGCATGATTACAGTTTTTGACCCTGACAGTATGAAAGATGGTATATATCAGGATATGAAACATTATGATAAGCAACCTAATGGGGCTTATGCGGAAATCACTCATGAAGAATTTTTAGCAAACGCGAAAGGCAAACAATCATCTCCTGCTGAAGTGAAGATTTATAATGATGAGAAGGGACATTTTGCTGTGAAGACAAAGGATGGTCCAATCCATCTTAATGCCAATACCGGCAAGCAATATTCTCAGGAGCAATTAGGACAGCTAAGTACAAATAAGGCTTTAGGGGACTATAAACAAGCGGGGCAACAAGTCGTCCAATCAATGAGTGCCGAGAGGAGACAATAAAAGTGATTAAGAGCGAAGATTTAAATAGGTTGCGTGGCATTGGAGATGCTCAATCTGTACCAGACGAGAAAACGACATCGTCTGCGTCTACAACAACCTCTGAATCGCAACCAGCAGGATACAAGAAAAAAACCTCTATGCCAGAGCATTTAGACGCAGCTCTCGTGATTAATGACGATACTAAGTGCGATGACTGGGGCTATCCTATTGTTACGCCAAAAGATATTAAAAATGGTTTGGCCAAAGCAGCGCGTGGAGAAGATTCTGCAGACCCGTCCTAAGAGTCTGTTTATAATGTGTCTGATGCCAGCGCCTATATTAAAATCGCCCTTCGGGGCGATTTTTGCGTTAGTGGAGTTATTTCAGGTAAAAAGATTGTAATTTTATCATGCTCTGTGGTAAAATGCCTATTATACAAAATGAGGAATATAAAAATGTACACGAAAGAAGAGGTTCAAGAAGAGTTAGATAAGCAGAACTGGGAGAAACCCGAACTGTTTTGGCAAAATAAAAAAACTTCTGATGGTAAATATTTGTTGTTTAGAGGGCATGGTGTTATTGATGATACCTCAACACAGCATTATAAAGATGAAAATGGAGACAATACTCACCTTGTTCATGCTACGCCAATATTCAAAATAGCAACATCCCCCTGGAAGTTTAAGGCAAGTATCAACTATCAAAATTTTCCTCCTAATATGGCATTTGTTTCGGTTTATTCTGGCAGTGATAAAAACAAGTTCTATCCAGATGAAACCTTGGAGGCTGTTTTAGCAGGCAAAGAAGTTGACAATGGAGAAAAGATTGATAGCATAACAAATTTTGACGACACCAAGCACTTTGAGACTGCCCTGAATGCAGGTAATAATAAAATTGCTACATATCTATACAAATTCACGCAAGGAATGGATAAAGATAGTGTTGTGATAGCAAAACTTGATGAAAATTCTAAATTAATGGAAATGTTACAAACAAACCAAAAACAAAGAAATAATAATGTGTTTAATTCAGTAGCTCAAAATAGTCAAAACACATTATAACGTCTTATCATCAACGCCACAAATACATACTTTCCGTAAAAATATCATTTTTTTTGCTCAGGTCGTCGAAATGACATGGAACGGGGGCAAATCTTGCTATTTTCATGTACTTTTAATAAGCTTTAAGCTATGATAAGCTTATAAAAGGTTATAAATTAATAAGGGTCTAGTAATTAATGTCGGAATTTGAAAATGAAATAAGTTCTTTTGAAGAGTTGCAAAGACTTGACAACAATGCGCCATACTATTTTGCAGGCTCAAAAGGAGCAAGTGGTTGGAAAATTCATATATTTTTGAATAAGGAAAAAGACAAATATCCTTCACGCGACACCCCAGTTATGCGAAACTTATGTAAATATCTTATTGATTCCGGTTATGAACATAAATTTAAGAACCGTGTTGATGGAGCAAAAACATTCGCTGTATATATTGGCACTAGAGATGATACAATAAAATTTGCGCAAAATATGGATAAAATATTTGGGGCAGACTTTTCTAAAATGTCGCCTAATGGCAGTAAAGTAGTCGATGAACCATGCGATTGGATGATCACTCCTAACATTGGAATGCGTTTTGATGCAGTAAATAAGTACAAAGCACGAAACGGTGCTGGTTATGGATATAATGGCGTGCCGCGATTTGTTGGAATTCACAAACTTCAATTGCAACACTTTGCTAAATCTTGGTTTGGTAAAGATGTCTCGGATGAGCAAGAGATGTCATTGCAGCTACTGGCAAGTCATATGATGCTTGCAAAGCATTGTGGCTCAAAGTATCTTGGTTCAGACTATAAAAATGATAATAATGATTGGGACAAATTTATCTTTGATGACATACAAGGGTTCTCAGTCGATGAAATAAAGAAATATTCAGGAATATTTGATGGCATGTATGCACATCTTATAAAAGACAATTGGAAATCAAAAGACGAGAATAGTGTTAATATAAATTTATCAGCAAAATTTGGTACAGGACAGCCCGATACTCAAGGTATAATTAATAAATTTGATAAAAAAGAGCCTCACTTTGATGCTATGACAAAATCAGTAATGGATAAGTGGGATAGGAGATAGTAAAAATTAAGATTTCTCCTCCATTACTTTTGGTCAGGTCGTCGAAATGACATGGAACGGGGAGTTTTTTGCGTTAGTGGGTATTAAGAACCGCTTTGTTGACAAATTGGACAAAATAATGTATATTGGCTGTCCAACTAAGTTATTAACTAAAACAATTACAATTATGAGAAAGATTTGGAAAGCTATCAAAAATGCGGTTTTTTTGGTAGGTATTGCAGCGATAGTATTGGTTTACTACGCAGCGAAAACCGCGGTATTTGACCCGTTTAGCAACGGAAAATTTATACCTTTTCTGCCTTCGGTAGATGCAGGAAGGTATGCAGAGAGCATCGATGATATTAAAAACATAGACCCGTTGGCGTACATCTTTCCCAAAGATGGTAAAGCCAAAGGGGGTCGCAAGGGGTTAATCGATGCTGATAAAATACCTAAAGAACAGAGGGGGAAACAGGCGGTG
>JAISFX010000104.1 GCA_031263385.1 Lactobacillus sp. | reverse complement strand
GAGGGTCGGGAGTTCGAACCTCTCAGCGCCCACCAATTAAAAAAGCCCTGTTTCTTCGAAGCAGGGCTTTTTTAATTGGTGTATCGCTGCCACTTTGCAAACTGCCTTTGGCAGGTGCAAAATGTAAGAGGTTCTGAGCTTTCTCATATTCGCTGCAGTTGCTGTCGCTATCTTTGCTCATTCGAGAAAGCTAAGGTCTGCAAATAAAAAACATTCGCAGGATGTTTTTTATTTTTGACTCTCTCAGCGCCCGACATAACAAAGTGTTTGAGGTTTTGTCTAGAATGTGATATAAGGCTGGCAGAACAAAAAATAATTAATGCTTATGATGGATAAAACGGAAGAGATGATTTTTGCAGAAGAACAACTGCGAAAATCGCAAGAAGGGGAGTTTCCACGTTATTTTGACTTTATGGGAAGAAGCTTTATCCTTAACAAGGATGTTTTTTCTCCTGAAGTTTTTTTGGGTTACCGCGTTTATGTTCCGCATTTGCCGTTATCTAAAGGGCAAACATTGCTGGATATGGGGTGTGGTTCTGGAGTAATCGGAATTACATGTTGCCTTGAATATGACCTCTCTTATGTTCTTTGTGCTGATATTAGCGATGATGCTGTGTTAAACACCTATGAGAACATTCACGATTATTATTTATCGGGTGAGGTTGAGGTGTTGCAGAGTGATGTGTATTCAAATATTGGAAATGAAAGAAAGTTTGATTTAATTTTTTGGAATTTTCCATATTTTGATTTTGAGCCTAAAAACCCTACAAAATTAGAGATGTGTACATATGATCCTGGGTATAATAAAACAAAAGAGTTTATTGTAGGCGGGTTTGAGAGGATTGCTCCTCAGGGAAAGATTATGTTAGGGTTTAGCTCAACGCGCTTTCCATTAGAACACGCAAAAAGAAAAGTCCAAGAGATTGGGTTTGATTTGCAGGTGTTCTTTCAAGACATTGATGCCAACGGTATAAGCCAAGAGCTGTTGGAGGTTGTCAGGCTATAGATTACATCCTATGGAATATTTAAAAAGCTGCTTACGTTAGTAAGTGGCTTTTTTGTTGTTTATTGAGTATATTGATTTATAATTTGAGGGTGTTTTTAGTTTAAGAGGTGGTTCCTATGAAAAAACTGGCTGTTGTATTAGGAGTTTTTATTGTTGTTGGGATTTTGGTGTGGATTTATAGCCCTGACCAAAAAGAAAATGTAGAGAACAAACCGGTAGTTAAGATTGGGGTAGTAATGCCCCTGACGGGTGAGTGGGGATATATTGGTGTATCTAATCAGGGGGCTATTGATGTTGCATTAAAGGATTTGGGTAACCAAAGCACTAAGTATAATTATGAAGTTATATTTGAAGATAGCCAGTTTAATGCATATAAAACTGCAAATATCATATCTAAACTGATTAATGTTGACAAAGTTGATGCAGTTATAAGTGGGTTTTCTTTGATGGGGAACATTATTTCTCCGATAACAGAAAAAAATAGGGTTATTCATATAAACAGTTTTGGTTCTGATGCAAATATTGCGAGAGGTAAATATAATTTTATGAATTGGACCATGCCAGAGGCTGAAGTTTATAAGCTAATAGAAGTTATAAATGATAAAGGTTATAAAAATGTGGTAACGATTTCTCTTAACGACTCAGGTACTTTAGCGCAAGCAAAAGTAATTGATGAAAAGCTTAAGGTATTTGGTGTAACTCATTCTATTAGACTCATAAATCCCGGAGCAAGGGATATGAGGCTTGAGATACAAAAAGCAGAAGCAAGTGGTGTAGAGCTTTATATTTTGCAACTTTATAATCCTGAAAATAGTATTTTTATAAGGCAGTTGAGGGAGCTGGGCTCAAAGGCAGATGTTACGGCTATTGAGACTTTTTCTATATATGAAGATAAGTCTATTGTTGAGGGGGCTTGGTATATTGATGCATCAGCAAGTAATAATGATGTTACAAAGAGAATATTAGAGCACAATGCTTCTGTTAACACTTATGGGATTACAAACAGCTATGATAATGTTATGCTTTTGGTGAAATCATTCGAAAGCGCTTTGAGCAAAGATGAAGCTGTTGAGGAATTGGCTAAGATTAAAGAATATAATGGAGTAACAGGTGCGCTTCTGCAAGATGATGAGGGAATCTTTCATTCTGAAGCAATTGTTAAAGTTGTGAAAAATGGCGAAATATTGATTGAGGAATAACATGATGAAAAAACTGACTGTTGTATTAGGAGTTTTTATTGTTGTTGGGATTTTGGTGTGGATTTATAGCCCTGACCAAAAAGAAACAGCAGGAAACAAACCGATAGTTAAGATTGGAGCTTCTATTCCGCTAACAGGAGATATGGCGTTTATGGGGCAGGCTTTGCAAAAGGGGATGAAGCTGGCGGTTGATGAGATTAATGCCAACCCTGATAATGCTTTTGAGTATCAGATTGTGGTGATGGATGACCAGATGCAGCCGGCAAAAACTGCTGCGGCAGCAAATGCTCTTATCAATGTGTCTAAGGTTAACGCTATTATGAGTGCATATTCAACACCGGCAATGGTGATTAACCCTATTGCAGAAAAAAGTAAGGTTATTGCCTTTCATACAGCTTTTACCGACAGGGCAAGTGATGGGGAATATAATTTTAGGAATTTTACGACATCGCGCTCTATTGATAAGTTGGCGATAGAATTTGCGGAAGAAGTTAATGCTAAGAAAATGCTTTTGATTTTTCAGAACACACAGGCTGCGCAAGAGGTTTTAGACAGGATGCAAAACAGTCTTGATGAAAAAGGTATTGAGCATGAGACGCTGATATTTAATCAAGGAGACAGAGATTTTAAGATTATGGCGCTTAAGGCGAAAGAATTTAATCCTGATTTTATTGATTTATATGGAGCATCTCCAGAGTTGGAGCTGATAGTCAGAGAACTGAAAATGCAGGGTATAGATGTGCCAAAAGTTGTTCAGGGCATGGTTAATATGGACACCAGCCATGGAGCTTTAGAAGGGGTTTATGTGATTGATGCCAGCGAAGGAAATGACGAGTTTAGAAAAAAATATGATTATCAGCCGACATATTATGCATCATATTTTTATGATAATATTTATATCTTATATAATGCGTATGAAAAAATCGGCCCGATTGCGGGGTTGCACCTCATGCTGATGAGGTTATTTATGAAATATATCAAAATAGATACTATGAAGGCGTTGTTGGAGAAATGATACTTACAGATGAGGGAAGTTTTGAATCTGCGCCGGCGGTGTATTTGGTAAAAGATAATAAATTGGTTGAGATTAAGGAGTGAGTTTATGAATAATATCATCGAGGTTAAGAACCCAGCTACAGGTGAAGTGGTTGCAAAGATTGTTGATGCCAGTGTTGCAGATGTTGATAAGGCTGTTAAATCTGCACGAAAAGGATTTGAGGTTTGGCGCAAGGTAAGCGCTCAGGAAAGGGCGAAGGTTCTTTATAAGGCATCTGCGATTATTAAAGAACGAGCAGAGGATATTGCCAAGTCGATGACATTAGAAATGGGTAAGCCGATTAAGGCAGCACGCTCTGAGGTTCTTAGGGCTGCAGATTTGGTAACTTATTTTGCAGAAGAGGGATTGCGTATTATCGGAGATGTGATGCAGGCTAATTTGGCTAATGAAGAGGTTATGGTTATAAAAGCTCCGACAGGAGTAGTTGGAGCGATTACTCCGGCGAATTTTCCGGTTAGTCTTTTGATAAATAAGGTTGGGGCTGCTTTGGCGGCAGGGTGTAGTGTGGTGGCTAAGCCAGATGAGCATGCAACGTCTTGCTCATTAATGATTGCTAAGGCATTTTTAGATGCTGGGTTGCCAGAAGGAGTGTTTAACATGATTACCGGCTCGGGTGCGGGAGCAGGAAATGCATTAGTTAATCATGAAGATGTGAATGTAATAAGTTTTACGGGAAGTCTTGAGGCTGGGCGTAAGATAGCGTCAGAAGCTGCCAAAACTTGTAAAAGAGTGGCTATGGAGCTTGGCGGACAAAGTCCTGCTATTGTTATGGATAAGGTTGATGTTGCGGCAATGATAACTGCTTTTACACACCAGACTTTTAATAACTCAGGACAATATTGTTACCGCATTAACAGGGCATATGTTCATGAAGGGGTATATGATGAGTTTATGAACCAGTTGGTGGCAGAAGTGTCTAAATATAAAATAGGTGAGGGTATGGATGAGGCTTGTAATTTTGGGCCGCTTACTCATGAAGGTATATTAAAAAGAACAATGAGCCATATTGAGGACGCTTTGAATAAAGGTGCTACTGTAAAAATGGGTGGTAAGAATTTGAAAGGCTTATTTGTGGAGCCGACGATACTGGAAAACTGCAACCATGATATGCTTTGTATGCAAGAAGAGACATTTGGCCCAGTTTTGGCGGTTAAGAAAGTTTCTTCTTTAAAAGAGGCGGTTAAACTGGCTAATGATACAAAGTATGGGTTGGCGGCTTTTGTGTTTGTAGAAGATGCCGGTACAGGGCTTCAGGTGTCGCGCCAGATTGATGCAGGGGTAGTTTGGGTCAATAAAATTCATGGGGCTTATAATTATGCGCCATTTGGTGGCATGAAGCAAAGCGGAATTGGGCGCGAGAAGTCAAAATATGGGCTTGATGAATTTATGGAATTAAAGACAGTTTATTTGACTTTGCCAGAGGTTG
>JAISFX010000090.1 GCA_031263385.1 Lactobacillus sp. | reverse complement strand
GAATGGTTGAAGCGCCTGTTAAAAGAATCGCCAAGCGGTCAACGCCCATTCCCATTCCACCAGTTGGAGGGAAGCCATGCCCTAAAGCTGTGACGAAATCTTCATCTAGCATTTGAGCTTCGTCATCGCCTTTTTCTCGTTCGATGCCCTGCATATTAAAGCGCTCTCTTTGCTCAATCGGGTTAGAAAGCTCTGAATAAGCACAGCCGATTTCCATGCCGCCGATGTAGGCATCAAAATGCTCTACCAAGCGAGGATTGTCGCGGTGTGTTTTAGCCAAAGGAGAAACGTCTCTTGGCATATCCATTACCAAAATAGGCTGGATGAGGTGTTCTTCGACTCTCTCATCAAAGACTTCTTGAACAACCTTGCCCCAAGATATACATTCATCGGCATCAACACCAATGGACTTTGCCATCTTTTTAGCTTCATCCAAATTTTGGGCTTCAAGTAAATCAATCTTTGCGTATTCTTTAATCAAATCGATAATTGACTTGCGGGCAAAGCCTTTGCTTAAATCTATTTCATGTTCACCAAACATGATTGTGGTCGTGCCTAAAACTTTTTCTGCAACAAAAGGTATCATCTCTGAGAATAAATCTGCCATATCATTATAATCAGCATAAGCTTTATATGCTTCAAGGCCAGTGAACTCTGGGTTGTGGCTCTTATCAATGCCTTCGTTTCTGAAGTTGCGGCCGATTTCAAATACACGGTCAAAGCCGCCTACTACCAATCTTTTGAGATATAACTCTGTTGCTACGCGGAGGAACAGATCCCTGTCCAAAGCATTATGATGAGTGACGAAAGGCTTAGCATTTGCGCCGCCCATAATTGGGTGAAGGATTGGGGTTTCAACCTCGAGATAGTTGTTTTCTTCAAAATAACGGCGGACAGCACTGGTTATTTGGCAGCGTTTTTTATAAATTTCGCGGCTATCATCATTCATGATAAAGTCTACGTAACGCTGACGGTATCTGTCTTCAACATCTGTCAGTCCATGGAACTTTTCAGGCAAAGTCTGCAACGATTTTGAGATGATATCAAATTTTTCAGCAGCGATAGAAAGCTCGCCTCTTGGGGTGCGGCGGACGAAGCCCTCGATACCCACGATATCACCAATATCCAGACTTTTTAATCTCTCGAGATTTTCTTCATCTAAATGAGATTTATGACAGAAGGCCTGAATTTTTCCGGTAGAATCTTTGAGGTCTATGAACATGCCAGAGTTTCTGACAGCCATAGCACGGCCTGCGATTATAACCTTATCTTCAGTATCAACCCCTGCTTCTAAGTCTTTATATTTTTCCTGCAAATCTGCGGCATATGCATTTGGTTCAAAACGGTAAGGATAAGGATTGTAGCCTGTTTCAATCAGCTTATTGAGCTTGTTCAAACGGGCTTGGTAATATTCATTTACTTCAGTCATTTTTATTAAATTCCATCTTATATTTATTTATATTTTTACATTCGCGTGAATTATAATCTGATTTTGTTTTTTTTCAACGCTTTTGTTGGAATTTACAAAGGCATAAAAAAAACTGTTGACAAGAAGCAAGAACTAAATTAGAACAAATGTTAGGTAAATGTTCTGACCAGACCAGTCAGATAAAATATGTTTAGGCGGCAAAATATAGAATCGCTTTGCTTGCAGAACACCACAGAATCGGGAGGTTTAAGCCATGTTAACACCAAAGCAATATAAGTTATTGATGTTTATAAAGAAAACTCTTCAAGAAAAAGGCGTGTCGCCATCTTTTGATGAGATGAAAGAAGCTGTGGGGCTTAAATCTAAATCAGGAATCCATGCTCTTATTGAGGCACTTAATGAACGCGGCTTTATTAGAAAGCTTCCTCACAAGGCCAGAGCTCTTGAGGTTATTAAATCGCCTAAGCTTAAGCCAAGTGCCATTGTTGCCGAAGAAAAGCTTAAAGAAGAAAACCTTAAAAAGCAGCTTCTGGCTGCTAACTCGGTAGAGGTTCCGCTGTATGGTAAAATTGCTGCGGGAACGCCTATTGAGGCTATTGCAAACGAGGTTGAGACTGTGTCTGTTCCTTCAAACCTGTTGCCTAGAGGAAACTGCTATGCACTTAGTGTTGAAGGTGATTCGATGATGGATGCGGGAATCCTTGATGGTGATACCGTTATAATCAAAAAAGTTGAGACCGCAAACAATGGTGATGTTGTTGTTGCGCTTATTGATAATTCTATTGCGACGCTTAAAGTGTTTAAGCGTGAAGCAGGAAAAATTCACCTTATCCCTAAAAATAGCGAATATGAGACCAGAGTTCTCGAGGCTAACCGTGTGCAAATTCAAGGTGTTCTTTCCGGTTTGATGCGCGCCTACTAGGTTCGCCCTAGGGCGATTAATGGTGTGTGAGGCGTGACAATCCCTGCGGTCGCGGCACTCAATTGAGGAGCTGAGACAAAGGTGAGATTGCCTTGGGAGTACCGAGCGTATTTGGTTGTGGATGTTGGTCGTGAGATGTTTTGTTAGTTTTAGAAAATGAGGTTTAAAATAATCAACCCTGATTTACGCAAGCGTAATCAGGGTTAATTATTAGGAACGCACCAATATGATGTTTCCTTTTAATCCTTGCTCCAACGAAACAAACTTGTTTGTTGAAACATCAAACAGCCTAATATTTTGGATATCAGACAGTGGGCCTATCGCTGCCCAAAAGAGTGTGTTTCCTGCCCCGAAGTCAAAAGGAGCTAAATGCGATAAGATACGTTGCCTAAAGACTTCGAATTTTCCGCTTTTAATCGCCATAGCTATAACAATGACCTCTTGAGGGTTTGGAAAACGCCATCTTGGTTGGTTGCTATTGGATGTCTCCAACCAACCTAGTGCCTCTTCCATATTTAAGCTCTTACGAATGAAGAAATCTACCGATAAGCCATTTGCTATTAATATAGCTAAGGCTTGAAAACCTTCGCTAAAGGGCATGGGGCTTAAACTTTTGTTTTCATCGATATACATAAACTCGCTGAGAAGAGTTATATTTCTGGTTTGATACGCAGAAGCATCTTCCTCATAAGGTTTATCATCCGGTTTAGGCTCTGGCTGAGGTTCTTCCTGTGGGGTTTTCAGCTTAGATAAGCCTTCGCTAAATAACTTGCCCAAAGGGGTGTTGTCCCCATTATCTGCAGCCTTATTCTCAACAACTTCTTTCTTGACTGGTTCGCGGTTTAAGAAAGGGTTGGGAGTATTTTCTACAGGCGTTTTAGGTTGGGCTTCTTCTTGTGGTTTTTCCACAATGTTTTTGCCCTGGTTCATGAAGCTATTAATAGCTTCCTCATACCCTATTGAAGGCGGCTTTGGAATGCCGGTTCTTTCAATAGCTGCCTCTACTTCCGGCTCTTCAGCTGGTGGAGGGACTTCGTCTTTGTTTTCTTCTACAGAAGTGCTGGTGTAATTATAATTTGCACCAGTACTGCTGGAAGTAAAGAAAGTGCCCCATAAATTAGTTTGGTTGGGGTCTTCTTTTTTCTTAGCCATATATTATAATTTGTTTTAAGTATCTAAAATTATTTAATCCTACTTTCGTCGTAGCAGATTTTGACAAAATTTTCAACAAAAATATTAATATTGCTTTTAAAATGCAAAAACCCCACCAAAAGCACAGGGCTTGGTGGGGTTTTCTGTTGTTCTGATATCTGACATTATTAGTCTCTTATTTCAACGATGACCCTTTTGGTCTTTTCTTTGGTTATAAAAATATTTACCTCCTCCCCAACCTCTAAGGTGGATTTGGGGTTTAGATATACAATATTGAGCTCCGGACTATATGCTCTTGGGATATTGTTATCTATGCTAACAACCTTTACAGATACTAATTTTTCTACTGCTTCAACAATTATTGTTTTTGAATGGTTGATGATGTTGGTTATGACAACCGGAAAACGTTCTGAAATTGTCGGGTATGAGCCATTAACCTCAATCTTATAATCAGCATGCTTTCGGTCAGACCATAATAACTCTTTAGAACGTGTATCATAGACGTTATTCTTTCCAACATCGATGCCTTCATTAAAGCGGTCATTAAACTTTTTCTGCCTATCATGAGGGAGTAATTTAAACAGATGTTTAAGTTCTCTCTCACGCTGTTTTAGCTGATTAACAATGAAATTAAACTTTTGCTGTCCACAGAGGTATTCTATTTCAAGAAAACTCAAATTAAAAAGCTTTCCGTAGGATACCAAATGTTTTTTTCCCAGATATCTCAGACGCGTGTTAATGTCTGACATAATTTTCTCAGTGCTGAAAATTCTGGTTGAGTTTCTGTCAGAAAAATCAACAATAAGAGTGAAATCTTCAGCAAGAACGCCCTTGATGTTATCAAACATTTTTTTGAAATCTTTTATCATATAGAAGTTGCCTTTTATCCATATGACGCCATAACTTTGTTTGCAGAGTTTGAACCCTGAGTTGCGCAAAACCTGCCGCAATGTAGATTGTTGTTCTTTGTTCATGGTCGGTATATTTTAGTTAATTAATATGTGAAATATCTAAAAAAGCATTACCTAATGAATATCAGAATTTCTAATAATCACAGAATAATGCTATAACTTGATGATATTTATAGCATTATTGGTATGTTTTAGCAATAGATGAAATTTGCTAGATAATGCCTTCTTTTTGGGCGATTATTACCGCTTGGGTGCGGTTTGTGGCTTTTAAGGCCCTAAGAAGTGCGTTTATATGGAGCTTTACAGTGGCTTCAGAGACGTTAAGCTCAAAGGCAATCTGCTTGTTGGATTTGCCCTCGGCTATAAGCTTTAGGACCTCTGCCTGACGCTGGGTGAGCTTATTTTCTTTAACGGCATATGGTGTGTGTTGCGGAGCTTTTGACTTATCTAATATCTCAGGTGGGAGATAAACACTGCCGTCGAGCATAAGGTTTAAGGCAGAAGTGAGGATTTTGGGGTCTGAGCGCTTGGTGATATAGCCGGCAGCGCCTTTTTCCATAGCTTTTTTGATGTCTCTGTTGTTTTCTGAGGCTGATAATATGGCTATTCGGGATTTTCCGGCCTTTTCTTTAACCAAGTCAAAGGCTTCTTCCCAGCCCATATCCGGCATATCAAGGTCTAAGATGATTAAGTCAAAATCTGTCTCTTTATCAAGGATTCTTAAGGCACCTTTGAAGTTTTCAGCTGATAACACATTGATATCACTGTCAATTTGCTTCAAACGCATGGTCAAGCCGTCTCTAAAAAGTGCGTGATCATCTGCGATAAGAACTTTCATGTTTTTTCCTTACAACCTATGTTTTTATATTGTATATATACTCTACTATAAAGAATTAAAATTTTGCTAATGAGCTACTGATTTTTATATGGTTCAATCTCATCACTCATTCGCTCATAATGAACACCGGCATCTCTAAACATTTCGACGCTTTCTTCGCCTGCGTGATAATGCTTTTGTACGACGACTCTTTTTATGCCGGCATTTATAATAGACATGCAGCAAGTGCGGCAAGGGGTCATACGGCAATAAAGGGTTGCACCATCAAGGGCGATGCCGTTTCTGGCGGCCTGACAGATTGCATTCATCTCGGCATGGACAGTACGGGTACAATGCTCTGAGACATGGCCGTCTTCATGGGTGGTTTTTTTCATTAAATGGCCAACATCATCACAGTGTGGCAAGCCTATTGGAGAGCCAACATAGCCTGTGACCAAAATCATATTATTTCTGGCAATAACACAGCCTGAACGGCCCCTGTCACAGGTTGCTCGTTTGGCTACTGCTTCCATAACTTCTATAAAGTATTCATCCCATGATGGGCGGACGTATTTTCCTTCGTTAGAATCTGTCATTTCCAAGTCTTTCTTATTCATTTGTGTTGTTAATTCTTCTTGACATTGTAACAAAAATGATAGAGTTTACAAGGTAGTTTTTTAATAATTCGAAAGGAAGTACAATGAGTGCTATTATTGATATCCATGCAAGAGAGATTCTAGACTCTCGCGGCAACCCTACTGTTGAGGTTGACGTTGTTTTACAAAGCGGTGCGTTCGGCCGTGCAGCTGTGCCTTCTGGTGCATCTACAGGCGTTCACGAAGCTGTTGAACTTCGTGATGGTGACAAAGGCCGTTATATGGGCAAAGGTGTAGAGAAAGCTGTTAACAATGTTAACGAAGAGATTTATGATGCATTAGCCGGTTTAGATGCTGATGACCAAATTGCTCTTGATAAAACTATGATTGATTTGGATGGCACTGAAAACAAAGGCCGTTTGGGCGCTAATGCTATTTTGGCTGTTTCTATGGCTGTAGCTAAGGCTCAGGCTGAAGAAGCAGGGCTTCCTTTATATCGTTACCTTGGTGGAACTATGGCTCATGTGTTGCCTGTTCCTATGATGAACATTATTAATGGTGGTCAGCACGCTGATAACCCAATTGATATTCAAGAATTTATGATTATGCCTGTTGGTGCATCTTCTGTTAAAGAAGCAATCCGCATGGGTGCAGAGATTTTCCACACATTGAAGTCTAATTTGAAAAAAGCCGGACACAACACTAACGTTGGTGATGAAGGCGGTTTTGCTCCTAATTTGAAGTCTGCTGAAGAAGCTTTAACTTTCATCGTATCTTCTATTAAAGACGCTGGTTACAAAGCCGGTGAAGATGTTATGTTGGCTTTAGATGCTGCTTCTTCTGAGTTCTACAAAAACGGCAAGTATGAGATGACCGGTGAAGGTAAGTCTTATACTAATGCAGAAATGGTTACTTTCTACAAAGGTTTGGTTGAAAAGTTCCCTATCTTCTCTATCGAAGACGGTATGGCTGAAGATGACTGGGAAGGTTGGAAAATGCTTACTGATGCTATTGGCGATAAAGTTCAGTTGGTTGGCGACGATTTATTCGTTACTAACCCAAAAAGACTTGCTCAAGGCATTGAAAAAGGAGTTGCTAACTCTATCTTGGTTAAAGTTAACCAAATTGGTACATTAACAGAGACTATGCAAGCTGTTGAAATGGCTCAGAGAGCAAAATATACTGCTGTTCTTTCTCACCGTTCAGGCGAGACTGAGGACACTACTATTGCAGATATTGCTGTTGCTACAAACTGCGGCCAGATTAAGACAGGTTCTGCTTCAAGAACTGACCGTATGGCAAAATATAACCAGTTAATTCGTATTGAAGAAGAGCTTGGTGATATGGCTGTTTATGCTGGTAAATCTATCTTGAAAAAGTAAGCTCTGCCAGATAGCTAAAAAACAAAAACAGCCCTTGAGAAATCAGGGGCTGTTTTTTATTTGTCCGGTAATGGCGCAATAAAAAAGACCCGAAGCAAGCCTCGGGTCTTTTGGTTGTTAGTTCTTTGTACACATACAATTGTTACCGCTGTCACTGTATAGTGGTGAGGTACAAGGGTATG
>JAISFX010000068.1 GCA_031263385.1 Lactobacillus sp. | reverse complement strand
GTTTTTTTATTTTAGTAATATCAACCTTATTATATTTTTTGCCATCTACTATGATATTAGGACCGTCGCAGCAGCAGTTTTCACAGCGACATCCGGATAATTCCACAGTCACAGATAGATTATTATCTTTAATATATTTCTCTAAAAAAGAGAGATACTCCGCATTGCCTCTAGCAAAGCATGAGCTCCCCATACATAACTTTATATTCACCCTAGTATCCTCAGCCAATTAATCGTGATTTTTTTCACAAAACTGTTTTATATAAAAATATGAATAAAATCAAGTAAAAAATAAACCCCGCTTTGAAACGGGGTTTTATTTTATAGGTTGTTTAACCAAGATGAGATTTTGTTATCGACCGCGATGTCATATTCTTTAGAGAGATTATTAAACCTCTCGCTTGTTTGAATGTTTGCATTCTTTATTGTTTTATTGAAGTCTTCAAAAAATGTTCCGACATTGCTGCCTTGGGTTGAGAAAGGGACGACCTTTTTGCCGTTGAAGTCTGCCTCGGTTAAGAATGACAACAATGGTGTTGCCGCGGTGTACCACCAAACAGGACCACCAACAAAGATTGTGTCATATTCTTCAAATGCCGGAAAATCTGTTGCAATTGCAGGGTATTGCTTTGACTTTAATTGCTCTTTTATAGCAAAGTGAAGCTTGGGGCCTTTGGGCATCGGCTCGAGGGTTTTAATCTCGTAGACATCTGCATTTGTTTTATTTTTAATGCGCATAGCAATGTCTTTGGTACGACCACTTAATGAATAATAAACAACCAAGACTTTGCCTAAGTCTTTATTTATATCAACTTTCTTTCCTGAGAATTTTGACATCTCATTTTTGTTTCTGGCAGAAACTCTATAAAGGTGGAAGCCTCCTATGACAAGACCTGCAACTATGGCAACTAATACTATATAGATTATGTATTTGAACATGTTTTTATCCTTATTAAAAATCTGATTTATTTTTTAGGCTGTCATAACGTTTGTGGATGCACTGGATGGATGATTTGTGCACGCCTTTGGTTATGCTGTAGCACATGAAACGTCCGTCACGTCGGGCAACAACGAATCCGTCATCGCGTAGTCTTTTTAGATATTGAGACACCTTAAGCTGGTCGCTACCAATGCCTTTTACAATCTCTGAAACGCAGCATTCTTCATTTATTATCAGGTATTCTAAAATGCGCATCTTATCAAAATTGGCAAAAAGCTTTATACGGTTTGCAACCATGGTGGTATAGTCATTAGGGAGAATTTCTTTATAGCCGTCTTTAAGAAACTTCATTTGCTCTGTCATATAGCCAAAGAGCTTGCGCATGCAGTCAAAAATGCTGGCAGGGTATTCTTCATTTATATCATAATAAATAAAAATCCCTTTCCTTTTGGTTTTAACAAGGTTGGCGTCTCGGAGTTTTTTGAGGCTTTGAGAAACCATAATCTGATCCTCTCCGAGGCCTTTAGTAATTGTTGAAACAGAGGACAAGCCATAGACATCTAGGTATTCTAAAATACGCAGGCGTAAAGGATGACTGATGTAGCCAATGCCTTTAACGGCTTTCTTCATTATGGGAATCGGTAATTGTTTATCCATTTTGCACCTCAATTGCTTGCTTTATCTATATATATCAAATTTGTCATGCTTTCAAACAAAAAATAGTTGACAACTTTAATATATTACAATTATACTACATATTAATGATACAATATAATCAGGAGGACATTATGAAAAAAGCTAAAGACGTTAAAGAGTTTGTGGAACGAGTAGATAATGCAAAAAAGCTGAACCCTAAGGATTTGTCGTCTGATCAGGACTTGACTATTGGGATTATGAACCTGATTTCTATTGAAGAGCATTTGGTATTTAGCGGAGCAAAGACCGGCAAGAACTCTTATTATGATTTGATTGAAGATGTGCGTGAAATGCGCAAAAACTTGATGCAAAAAATTATCCCTCAGTATGAAGGTGAGGTATGGTGTATTTCAAAGCACCTGTTATCATCCTCCATGCGGCTAATGGAAGTTGGTACAAAACAACAAAGCTTGGGCAACAAAGAGGACGCGTATGATTTGTTTAATAAAGCATATGATTTGTACTGCTTGTTCTGGGGGCTTAATATGAATATGCTTAATGTTGAAGATGTTAAGTGGGTTGAAGATAAGTCAGAAGACGTTCAAAAAATTGCGACCAAACTGGATAATGTAAGTGTTGCAGGAAAAGCTAATCAGAAAGATGGCGCGTTGTCAAAAATGAAAGCTTTTGTGAAAAAAGCTGTTGATTGTTGTATTGAATAAAGGGGAATAATTATGAATAAATATATTTTAGCAGCTTTAATGCTTATCATCGGGGCAACTGCCGCTACAGCCAAAGACGCAAAAAAGAAAGAGGTGATTATATTCTCTCAGCCATGTTACTATTGCGAGAAGATGAAAGAATATGTAGAGCCAAATATCATTCCAGAATATCCGAATGTGGAGTTTAAGGTTTTGGATATTAGAGAAGATGCTAACCGCAAGCTTTTGCTTAAATATGTTAAGGCATATAATATTGCCGGAAACGAGGTTGGGCTTCCTTTGATATTTGTGGGCGGCAATTATATTATGGGCTGGACTGATGAATATGGGAATGATTTAAGAAAATATATTGATGAGTACATAGCAGAAAAAATTACCAGAGCAGAAATTAAATAGCTTTATAGACATTGCACAAAATAGATGTTAGCCTTTCTCGATATTTTGGGAGAGGCTAATGTTAAATAAACTTTTGGATTTTGCAAAAACTGCCGGAAAAATTGCTTTAGATAATCAAGAAGCAATATGTAAGAGCGATAATAAACTTAAAGAAAGAGATGCGACATCTGTTGTTACTAAAACAGATTTTGAGATATCTGTTTTGTTTAAGAAATTTATCGAGGATAATTTCTCTGACTTAAACTATATGATTATTGATGAAGAGACTATCACCGAATATGGCGATAAGATGTTCTCTCGCCTTGATGAGACAGAGTACCAGTTCGTGATTGACCCGATTGACGGCACAATGCCTTATGCAAACATGATGCCTTTGTGGGGCATTGTTATCGGCGTTTTGAAAAATAAAAAGCCTCATTGCGGAATTGTATATATACCGAAGCTTAAAGATATGGTCTATTCTGACGGAGAAAAAGCTTTTTGGGTGCAAAATGCTTTTGATGAAGATGAGTGCGTAACAGAGCTTCATGAAAGAAGCAAGTCAGCTTCGGCAATACTGTTTATGCATAACTGGAAGTTTGAGCTTACTGATAAGTTCTGCAGGAACTTTTTTGTGCCTATTGATTTTTTTGCAGCAGCTGTTCTTAATATATACATCATCACAGATAGGGCTAAGGCAAATGTATTTCATGACCACCTTTGGGATTTTGCAGGAGCAATGAGTGTTATGAAATGTGTCGGGCTTAAGATGTTAGACTATGATACAAAAAAAGAAATTGAAATAAGCGCAGAATATTTTGATAACAAAATGTGCATGAAGGGCAACGCAATCCTTTGTTATGAGGATGACTTTGACACTATTAAAAGCATGATAAGACCAAGAATTTTATTATAGCCTAAAAGAAAATAAAGTTAGCTACATAAAAGCAAAGAGCCCCAAAGAGAGCGCTTACGGGAATCGTAAGAATCCACGCAATCATGAGGCTGCGGGTTACTCCCCAGCGTACTGCTGTAAGTCTTTTTACAGAGCCAACACCTATGATACTGCCAGAGATTACATGGGTGGTGCTTACAGGCACATGCAGATATTCAGTAATGAACAATGCCAGCGAGCCGGCCGTCTGAGCGGCAAAGCCCTCAAAGGGATAAATCTTGGTTATCTTATTGCCCATGGTTTTTAAAATCTTCCAACCGCCGCAGAGAGTGCCTAATGCTATGGCTG
>JAISFX010000140.1 GCA_031263385.1 Lactobacillus sp. | reverse complement strand
TCAATGGGTACTGCTGTTGGTGAAGGAATAGTCAAAGCGGCAGATATCGCTGTCAAAAGCAACTCACCTTTCATTACCGTTGCCTCTTCAGGTGGCGCGCGCATGCAAGAGGGCATTTTGTCTTTAATGCAAATGGCCAGAACCACTGCAGCGGTCAACAAGGTTAAAGAAGCAGGTCTTCCGTTTGTCTCTATTTTAACAGACCCGACCACAGGCGGCGTCTCAGCATCATTTGCAATGCTTGGCGATGTTAATATGGCCGAAAAAGGCTGTGTCATAGGCTTTGCTGGCGCCAGAGTTATTGAGCAAACCATTCGCGAGAAACTTCCTGAAGGCTTCCAACGTGCCGAATACTTAAAAGAGCATGGCATGGTTGACCTTGTTGTAAGACGTGCCGAGATGAAGGATGAGCTTGTCAGAATCATCAGCATCCTAACCCATCACGCACCCCAAGTTACCAGACTTGCGATTGAAAATAAATAACGTTAAAGTTTCGCACTTTCTAACCCCTTCTGGTTTCAGGAGGGGTTATTTTTTTGTTGCCTCTATTGCCCTCAATGCCAATGAGCCTAAAATCGTAAATTAATGTTTATTAAACAAAGTTTTTATAGTATAATCCCAATGCAATAATGTAAGGATTACAAACAATGCTGGCACTAAAACACGTTCATGTTACTTCTTTTAACGAAAACACTGTCTATGTCCATAAGGACTGCTCCACCTATCAGGTAGAAGATGTTGCGTCTCTGACTAAGATGGAGATTCACGGCGGAGTAAAGCCCGTCTATGCCTTTTTACAGGTTGTTGATGATGCCAAAATTGTAAAACCTAATGAGCTAGGCCTTAATACAGAGGCTTTTAAGCTAATAAACATTCCCGAAGGCGCCAATGTGTCAATGACCATAGCTTCGCGCCCCCCAAGCCTTAATGCCATAAAAAAGAAAATCGCCGGCAATATTTTGAGCGCCGGAGAATATCGCTCGATTGCTCACGACATAGAGCAGCGCCGTTATTCAAATATGGATATTGTGTCGTTTCTGGTTTCAACCGGAGCTTTTATGACAGCCCCGGAGGTCTTGCATATGACAGAGGCCCTGATTGGCGATAAAACCATAAACTGGGACAATGAAAACATCATTGTCGACCACCACTCTTTGGGTGGCGTCCCCGGCAATAAAACAGATATCGTCATCACTGCCATCGTTGCAGCCTATGGCTTGCCGATTCCCAAAACGGCATCTAGGTCGCTTACCTCTACGGCTGGCGTTGCAGACACTTTTGCAGTACTTGCTAATGTAAATCTTGATGAGAAAACGCTTCAAAAAAGCATCCGCGAAAACCGCGGCGCAATAGCCTGCTACCAGAGCATGGATATCGCCCCTGTTAACAGACTTGTTCGCTCTGTTGAGCGCCAAATAGGCATTACCCAAAAAGAACATGTTGTGTCATCAATCTTGGCCATAAAAATTGCCACAGGCGTAACCCATTTAGTAATAGACATCCCCGTTGGCGATAAAGCTCGCATTAAAAACACCAACGATGCCTTGCGAATTCGCAAACTTGTAGAATATGTAGGAGATATGCTTTCCATAGATATTGATGCCGTAATCACTGATGGCAGCGAGCCTATTGGCAATGGTGTAGGACCTGTACTTGAAGCCCGCGATGTTATGAAAATTCTTCGTAATAAGGAAGATGCGCCTGAAGACCTTAAAGAAAAATCATTGTTCTTAGCAGGTCGTATATTGGAGTTTGACCCCAAGCTTAAAGGCGGTCAAGGCTATGCCGTAGCTAAAGAAATTTTACAATCGGGCAGGGCGCTGGAGGCTCTTAATAAGATAATCCATACCCAAGGCAAAGCTCCTCAGCCGGAACTCGGACACCTAACCAGAGAAGTCCTTGCTCCTTACAGCGGCGTTGTTGAAAGAATAGACAACCAACGCATTAACAGCATAGGCGTTTGGGCTGGTGCCAACAAATTTGCAGGGGCCGGGCTTGATTTATTGAAGAAAGTTGGCGACAAAGTAGAGCAAGGAGATGTCCTTTACAGAATACACTCCGGCACATCTACAGATTTCGCTTATGCAAACTCTGCTGTCGAGGGCTATTCAGGTTACGAAATCTCTCGCGAATAGGATAACAACTATGGCCAAGACAACAAAAAAGATAGTAGCCATTGGTGGCGGCGCAATAAAGTTTAAGCGAAAGAGATATGACTTCGCCACAGCGCAAACTACCCCCATAGATAAAGAAATAATAAAACTAAGCGGACAGAAGAACCCAACCCTTTGCTTCATCCCGACAGCAAGCATGGATAGTAAATCATACACCAAAATCATAAAATATCACTTTGGCAAAAGCCTTGGCTGCAAAGTAAAGGTGCTGAACTTAGTAACTAATCCTCCAAGCTTTGATAAGATAGAAAAAATCATTATGGGCGCAGACATCATTTATGTCGGCGGCGGCAACACCAGAATGATGATTGAATTTTGGCATAAACTAGGGGTTGATAAAGTTCTTAAAAGAGCCTACGACGGCGGCAAAGTAATGTGTGGGCTTAGCGCCGGAGCAATCTGTTGGTTCAAATTTGGCAACAGCGATTCTAATAAAATAGAATTCGGCAAAGAGAAGTCTATGATAAAAGTATCAGCTCTCGGTTGGATAGATGCCGTCCTCTGCCCTCATTATGACGCCGAGGCTGAAAGAAAACCTTCTTTAAAAGAAATGATGAAAAAAGAGAAAAAATTAAAATCGATAGCCCTTGATAACTGCGCCGCTATAGAGATAATAGATGACAAATTCCGCGTGATAACATCATCCAAAACCGCCAAGTGCCATCTGGTTTATTGGGACAAAGATAAGTTCATAGAGAAAGATATAACATCCAATAAATACCAACCTCTTAAAAATATTTAAATTTTTTTAGCAAAAGCCTTGTCTTACCCTTTTATAGTCCCTATATAAAGCTCAGAATAACATTGTATAAACATTTGTAACGAGGAAAAAATGAGCAACAAAGTATTAGGTATCGACTTAGGCACAACCAACTCCTGCTTCGCCGTAATGGAAGGCAGCGAGGCTAAAGTGCTAGAGAACTCTGAGGGCGCAAGAACAACTCCTTCAATGGTTGCCTTCACAGATAGTGGCGAAAGATTGGTGGGCTTCCCTGCAAAACGTCAGGCAGTGACTAACCCTGAAAACACTCTTTTCGCAATCAAAAGATTAATAGGTCGTCGCTTTGACAGCCCTGAGGCACAAAAAGATAAGGAAATGTCTCCTTTCAAAATTGTTGCTGGCGACAATGGCGATGCTTGGGTAGAAGTTAAGGGTGATAAATATGCTCCTTCACAGATTTCTGCAATTGTACTTCAAAAAATCAAAGAATATGCAGAGAGCTACCTTGGTGAGAAAATTGAAAAAGCAGTGGTTACTGTTCCTGCATATTTCAATGACAGCCAACGCCAAGCAACCAAAGATGCCGGCAAAATTGCAGGACTTGATGTCCTTCGTATCATCAACGAGCCTACAGCCGCAGCTCTTGCTTATGGTATGGATAAAAAAACCACCGGTACAATCGCTGTATATGACCTTGGTGGTGGTACATTTGATATCTCTATCCTTGAAATCGGCGATGGCGTGTTTGAAGTTAAGTCAACTAATGGTGACACATTCCTAGGCGGTGAAGACTTTGACCAAAGATTGCTGGGCTACCTTGTTGATGAGTTTAAAAAAGAATCAGGCATTGATTTGAAGAATGACCGTTTGGCTTTGCAGCGTTTGAAAGAAGCTGCTGAAAAGGCTAAGATTGAGCTTTCTTCAACAACTCAGACAGAAGTAAACCTTCCATTCATTACGGCTGATGCTGCTGGTCCTAAGCACTTAAACATCAAATTAACCCGTGCTAAGTTAGAGAGCTTGGTAGAAGATTTAATCGACCGCACAATTGAGCCATGCAAAAAAGCTCTTTCTGATGCAGGATTAAAAGCTAACGAGATTGACGAGGTAATCCTTGTCGGCGGTATGACTCGTATGCCAAAAGTACAAGAAAAAGTTAAAGAGATTTTCGGCAAAGAGCCTCACAAAGGCGTTAACCCGGATGAAGTTGTTGCCGTTGGTGCTGCAATTCAGGGTGGCGTTTTAATGGGCGATGTAAAAGACGTTCTTCTTCTTGACGTTACACCATTATCTTTAGGCATTGAGACCTTGGGCGGAGTGTTCACTCGTCTTATCGACAGAAACACCACCATCCCAACTCGCAAATCTCAGGTTTTCTCAACAGCTGACGATGGACAGACAGCGGTTACTATCCGAGTTTTCCAAGGTGAGCGCGAAATGGCAGCAGATAACAAATTGCTTGCTCAGTTTGACTTGGTAGGCATTCCTCCTGCCCCACGCGGCATGCCACAGGTTGAGGTAACTTTTGATATCGACGCCAACGGTATTGTGAATGTTTCTGCCAAAGATAAGGCAACTAACAAAGAACAAACCATCCGTATTCAATCATCAGGCGGCTTATCAGATGCTGACATTGATAAAATGGTAAAAGATGCCGAGGCTAATGCAGATGCAGATAAGAAGAAAAAAGAGCTCGTTGAAGCCAGAAACCAAGCCGAAAGCTTGATTCACTCAACAGAAAAAACTCTTAAAGAGCATGGCGACAAAATCTCTTCTACAGATAAAGACACTATCGAGAACGAGATTAAGAACCTTAAAATGGCTTCAGAGGCTGACGATGTTGAAGCTATCAAGTCAAAGACAGAAGCTTTGATGAATGCCTCAATGAAGCTTGGCGAAGCTATGTATAAAGCTCAGGCAGAACAAGCTGCCCCTGCAGAAGGAGAGGCTCAGGCCGAAGGTCCTTCAGCTGGTGACGAAACAGTTGTTGATGCTGACTTCGAAGAGGTCAAGGAAGATAAATAGCCCAGTGGCTGTTTATTTCCGCAGACCCTAGAAAATAAAAAAGAGGTTGCCAAGGCAGCCTCTTTTTTGTATACCATTTCTAGGAGAACAATCATGGAAATGGTAACAACAGTAGATGAGAATGATAATGTCATCGGCTCAATGGAACGCAAACAGGCATGGGAATCAGGCACGCCCGTAAGAATAGCTGCAATCATCATCTTTAACTCTAAAGGCAACCTAATTTTACAAAAAATCTCAAAATACAAAAAACATGACCCCCTCAAATGGACTTACTCTGCAGCAGGCCATGTTGACGCGGACGAAAGCTATGAAGTAGCCGCGACAAGAGAAGCCAAAGAAGAACTGGGCATAGAGGGAGAGCTGGACAGTCATATTGGTAAAGTTAAAATAATCAGAAAAAGCACCGGCAAACTGGGAGCCTTCCACAACGTTTTCAAAATGTATCACGACGGCCCCTTTACAATAGACCCTGAAGAGACAGATTCTATCGCAGAGTTCAGCCCTACGGAATTGATTAAGATGATCAGAGAAAATCCCGATAATTTTAATGCAGGGCTTCTGCAAATTTTATCTTTAATGGATATCAAATAAACCCCTTGATTTTATTGCTCATATAACCTAAATAGAGTGTAAACATAATAAAGGTCAGAAGATGAGCACAAAATTAGACTACTATAAGGTATTAGAAGTTGAACGCACTGCAACCGGAGAAGAGATTAAAAAATCTTTCCGTCGTTTGGCTATGAAGTTTCACCCCGATAAGAACCCCGGTGACAAAGAGTGCGAAGAAAAATTCAAATACATGTGCGAAGCCTACGAAGTTTTGAAAGATGAGCAAAAACGAGCCGCTTATGACCGCTATGGGCATGATGCCTTTGCCCAAGGGGGCGGGTTTGGCTCAGGAGGCAATCCTTTTGGTGGCTTCGAGTTTAATTTTGGTTCTGGCGGCTTTTCCAGCATCTTTGAAGACATTTTTTCAGAATTCATGGGCGGAGGCCCAAGACGAGGCGGTGGCAGCGGCAGAGCATCTTATGCCAAACATGGCGAAGACCTGCGCTATGACATAAAAATCACCCTTGAAGAGGCCTATTCAGGTACAGAAAAAGAAATAAAATACAAATCTACATCCGCTTGTGAAAAATGCCATGGGCATGGCACTAAAGACGGCAAAGAGCCTCCTGTTTGCCAGCACTGTAATGGCACAGGACAAACGCGTCGCCAGCAGGGCCCTTTCATTATGCAGGCCCAATGCCCTAATTGCGGCGGCAAAGGCAGAGCTGTCAAAGACCCTTGTCCCGAATGCTCAGGCCACGGAGAAATCAGCCGCGACCGCAACCTCAAGATCAAGATACCTGCTGGTATAGAGCACGCTACCCGCATGCGTATCTCAGGCGAGGGCGAGGCAGGGCTTAGAGGCGGCCAAAATGGCGATTTATATGTTTTCGTAACAGTCAAAAACCACAAAATTTATGACCGCGAAGGCGCTAACCTCTTTACAGAGGTGCCCATATCATTTGCTAAAGCTGCTTTGGGAGGCACTATTACACTTCCATCAATTGATGGTGAAGAAATAGAAGTTAAGATTGAAGAAGGCAGTCAGTACGGCAAGCAGATTCGCGTAAAGAACCACGGCATGAATGTCCTAAACTCCACCCGTAAAGGTGACTTATATGTAAGCCTAAAGGTTGAGACCCCTGTAAAACTTACTGAGCGCCAAAAAGAAATTCTGGGTGAGTTTGAGCAGATTAGTGCCGAAAATCACCCAGAACAAAAAGGTTTCTTTGAAAAGATAAAAGAGCTTTTCAGTAAGGCTTCTTAGCCGTTTTGTTTACTTTTATTTACTGCTGAAGCAATTACAACATCATTAGTTTTTTTCTTGTTGTTCTTAGCTGCCGCTAATTTCTTCTGCTTTTCAGCCTCTTTCTTTTGAGCCAACAGACGAGCTTTCTCTTCCTTGGCTTTTACATATGTCCAGTTAGCCAATTGGGTCTTGTCATCTACATTATATCTCTTTTGGGTTAGAGCGATTCTGTTGCTCAAACCTTCCCAGTAAGGGGCCAGCTTTTTATTGCCTTTGATAATTTTGTCTCTGTAGGTGCACATAGCCTGGAATGTGCTGTCAGCTTGGCTATCATTAAGCTTGTTAAGCTGAACCCAGCAGTCTTCCCAAAGTTTAGCCTGTCCTTTACCCTTGTATTTTTTGTCTCCGAAATCGATTTTCTCTGTACCATAATTTTCATGAGCATGGTCAACAAGAGTTTTAGTCAATCTAAGTCTTGACTTTGTTCCGTGATTGTAAAGATAATCGGCAATAGATACCACATCTCTTTGGTCCTCAAGCTTATCAAGTTTATATGAGTCATAAAAACCAAGCTTAAATACCATTTGCGCATCAAATGTGCTGATTAATGCCACATCTTTGGGGCTGTCGCCAAGAAGATGTTTATGGGTTTTTCTCATATGATCCCATGTGTTTTGAGTAACACCATAGTTAGTCGGTTGGTCAATAACCCTGCCAGCAGCTTTTACCTTAATATGCTTAGGAACTTCTTTGCCTTCTTTTTCTAATTTAGCTTTTTCAGCTCTGGCTTGGTTCCTTAGTTTTGCTGTTGTACCATATCCGCCTTCGTTAGCCAAAACCTCTTCCCATGCAGCTTTAAATCTTTCTGCCGGAGAGCTTTTAATCTTAACATTCTTAATCTTGGCAGCTACATTATCTACCTTAAGCTTAGGTTCTTTGCCTTTTAATGGTTGTGTTATCTCAGATTTCTTAGCCGCGTTTTTCTCGGCCATGGCAATGGTTTCTGCGGCACCTTTCTCAGCCTTAGCTGATAAGACCTCTGCTTCTTTCTGTGCTTGGGCTGCAATCTCTGCTGCTAAAGCTTTTTCACGAGCCAGTCTTAGGCGCTCTTGTCTTTCTATCTCAGCCTGTTTATTAGCATCGGCTATTTTCTTTGCATCTCTATATGCGGCTGCGTTATTTCTTTCTTCTCTTTGTTCTCTTTCCTCATCGCTTTCCATAAACATGCCTCTGGCATCAAAAATAGCAGCATCTTCTTCAAATTGGCGGTTTAGCTCTATTGCCTCAATAGTTCGTTGGTTTTTCTTATCTTTAATATCATGACCTAAGGCAATAGCGGCATCTGCTACCCCTATGGTCAATATAGATGACAACAGCGCGGTACGTTGACGCGCACTAAGGTTTTTAGAGGCTTTAACGGTAGATTCTAAACCTTTCTTAACAATGTTAATAAGGTCCTCATAGGCGTTCTGAGCATTTTTTTTGTTTAGCTTAGCTTTGCCTTTTTCTTTCATCTTATCTGCAAAAGAGGCAAGCTGATCAACGGCTTTTTGCAAGCTTTCATATGACTGCTCTTTACCGTCCTTAAATTTTACAATGCTGACGGCCTTTAGGTTGTTCAAATACCATGCAATCTCTTGGTACTCATCAGTACCCTTAATTTCTCTGATGCGCTCATCCAGATTGTCATAAGCATCATTAGCCCAGTTCT
>JAISFX010000117.1 GCA_031263385.1 Lactobacillus sp. | reverse complement strand
AGTTTTGATTTGATTGGCAAAATCTATAACATCCCCAACACCACTTTCAAACGTCGCTTATCAAAACTTGTCCGACTTTTCGAGATAAGAGACCTCATGTCTCACCCCACATCGTCTCTTTCTTTAGGGCAAAGAATGCGTTGTGAGATAGTTGCCTCTTTAATCCACAAACCTGAGGTCCTATTCCTTGATGAGCCAACTATCGGGCTTGACGTTACCGCCAAAGCCATAATTCGTGATTTAATAAAAAAACAAGCCTTAGAAGAAGATACCACTCTTCTTTTGACATCTCATGATACTGATGACATGGAAAAAGTCTGCAACCGCGTAGTCGTCATCAATAAAGGCAAAATTATCTTTGACGACAAAGTCAAAGCGCTAAGGGATTCGTTTCTACAAAAAAAATATATCGAGGTTACTAACGATAAAGGCGAAAAACACATAACAGAGATTGATACCAAAAAAACATCTGTTCAAAAGGCTATGGATGAGCTCCTCAAAAAGCACTCCATTATAGATATGACTATTGAAAACCCCCCAATGGAAGAAATCATCAAGGAGATTTATTCTAAATGATGAAATATCTCTCCATATTTTTGGTCTCTGCCAAACATAGTGTTGCAAACAAAGTTGGCTTGTGCGGAAACTTTTTTCTGCTGGCCATAATCTTATATGCCTATAATCAATTATGGAACGTTATCAGTGCCGATTCTAATCAAAGTGGCCTAAACCAAATATTCATATGGTACCTGTTGATGGGAGAAATCATCATCCTGTCATCGACAAAGGTTGAGCGTGTGATTGAAGATGACATCAAATCAGGCACCATGGCTTATTACCTAAACAAGCCTGTTTCATTTTATTTTATGCGATACTCTGAAAGCTTAGGTCCTTTAACCATAACATTTCTATTCTTGGCTTTTTGGGGCAGCCTCTTTGTATGGCTTATCACCTCAAAGATTCCCTTCATATGGTATCACTTCCCAATAATTCTGCTCAACATATACATATCATGCGTAATCTACACCCTCTTGTACACTGCTGTTGGCTTCCTTGCTCTGTGGCTTAAAGAAATCAGAAGTCTGGCCATGGCTGTTGAGCGTTTCGCCTTTATATTTGGCGGCGCCATATTCCCATTGACCATTTATCCTGAATGGTTTGTAAACATTGCCAAATTTACCCCTTTTTATTCTCTATATTACCTAAGCATAAAATTGATTTATGATTTCTCTTGGTATAATCTGGCTGTTGCCTTGGGGCTTAACTTTATGTGGACAAGCATAATCGCCGGCTTTGTATATCTAGCATACAGAAAACTTTCAAAGAAAGTGGAGGTAAATGGTGGCTAATACTCTAAAACTTTTCTTAGAAATCCAGAAAAAGCATTTCAAAACAGCTTTCATATCTAAATCAGACGCTTTCATAAACACGTTGCTGATGATTATAAACAACATGTCCTTTGCTTTCATGTGGTGGGTACTATTTCAAAACCGTCAAAGTGTAAACGGCTGGACCTTTGATGAAATGCTTATTTTGTTTTCCATAACCTGCAATGCTTTTGCTATCTATGCCCTGTTTTTCAGAGGTATTGATAATATATATCGCTACATTGATAGTGGCAGTCTGGATAACTTTTTAGTATCTCCGCGCTCACCTTTGTTCATGTTGTCAACGTCTCACTCAACCTTTGTCAACTGGGGAGATTTCATGTGCGGTTTTCTGGCTTTTTACCTTTCGAGCTATGCCTCATTACCCAATCTGTTTTTGATTATAATCTTTTCGATATACGGATTCCTACTCCTGTTCGGATTCCAATTATCAATAGCATCTGTTGCCTTCAAAACCCCCAACCTTGAAAGACTTGGCCACAACTTCTTAATTGCCTTCTTAATATTTTGGCACCAACCGGCCAGCATCTTTGTAGGCTGGCTTAAGGTCATCTTCTTTACAGCCATCCCTGCCGGCTTCATGACCCTGCTCCCTGTAGAAATGTTAAGAGAGTTTTCATGGCTCACATTCCTCTATATGAACATTGGCTGCCTCGGATTCTTTTTCTTAGGCATATGGCTTTTCAACCGTGGACTAAAGAACTACTCATCGGGAAATCGTTTTGGTGTAAGGTAATACCCCTTGACTTTTCGCTCTGATAGACTATCTTTGTCTGAGATATTTTATACAAAAGGAGTTGGATATGAAAAAATTATTTTACATTGTACTTTTAGTCGTTGTAGTAATGGTAGCCATCCACTTGGTAAAGAACCATCAGGCTAATAAGGCAATAAATGAACATGAAGTTATAACAACCATTAGCGTTGATGAAAATGGCAACATTATCTCCGAAGAAAGCATCATTGGACCGGAGGATTCTGACTCTTCTATTGAGACTATTGAAGAACTTATCGAAGAAGACATCGTGGAAGAAAACCCTGACGCGACAGCTGATGACCACGAAACTATAATTGAAGAATAGTCTTGGCACGATACACTAAAGGCTGTTCAACAACAGCCTTTTTTTAATGGAGAAACAAAATGAATGTAGGAATAATCGGAACAGGCTTTGTTGGCTCTGCCACCGCCTTTGCACTAATCATGCGCGGTGTTGCCCGAAAAATTGTTCTAATAGACCAGAACAAAGCCAAAGCAGAGGCAGAGGCTCATGATATTGCCCACGCCACTCCTTTTGCTTATGCAAACAAAATTAAAGCCGGAGATTATCCTGACCTTAAAGGCTGCGATGTCGTAATCATCACTGCCGGAGCTAACCAAAAACCCGGACAAACCAGAACCGATCTTCTTGGAACAAATGTAAAAATCTTTGAAGGCATTGTTCCTCAAATTGCTAAATATGCTCCCGAATGCATCATCCTTGTTGCCAGCAATCCGGTAGATGTTATGACCGAGGTCGCCTTAAAACTATCGGGCTTCCCCACCAACAGAGTCTTAGGCAGCGGCACCACTCTTGATACAGCAAGATTTAAAACCCTGCTCGGCTATCATCTGGGGATTTCTCCAAAATCAATCCACGCTAATGTGCTGGGCGAGCACGGCGACAGCGAAGTCCTCGTTTGGTCAAATGCCGATGCCGGAACTGTCCAGCTTGATGCTTTGGCAAAAGAGCTTGGCAAACCATTAACCAACAAAGTCAAAGCCCAAATTGACGATGACGTACGCAATGCTGCTTATAAAATCATCGAAGGAAAAGGCGCAACATTTTATGGCATCGCCGGCGCTTTAACCAGAATATGTCAAGCTATCGGCTCTAATGAATACGCGATTCTAACCGTTTCTTCTCACCATAAAGAATTCTGCGGAATATGCGATACAAACGACATATGCTTATCTTTCCCAACCGTTATCGGCAAAAGAGGCATCCACAAAATAATCTTCCCTCACTTAAACGAAGATGAAAAAGAAAAAATCAGAAAAAGCGCAAAAACAATAAAAGAAAATTCCGAAACAGCAGCAGGATTCATTAATGGCTGATGTTGTGACTCTGGGGTGCCGAATAAACTCCTATGAATCTGAAATTTTTAAAGAGAAACTATCCCACCTTGATAATGTGATAGTCATAAACACCTGCGCCGTAACCGCCGAAGCTGAGCGCCAGTGCCGCCAAACCATAAGAAAGCTTCGTAAAGAAAACCCCAGTGCCAAAATAATTGTCACTGGCTGTGCTGCCCAAATCGCGCCACATAAATTTGCCGAGATGGATGAAGTTGACTTAATTTTAGGCAACAAAGAAAAAGCCGATATAGAGAAATATCTCAACCAAGACCTGTCAGAAAAAACCATTGTCGGAGACATTTTCTCTTACGATTCTTTTGACCCCTATCTCATAACCGGATTCGAAGGTCGTCACAAAGCTTTTGTGCAAATCCAACAAGGCTGCAACCATCGCTGCACATACTGCATTGTTCCTTACGCCCGCGGCAACAACCGTTCTGTACCTAAAGAAAATGTTGTTAAACAGATTCGCGAACTCCTTGCCCAAGGCTTCAAAGAAATCTGCCTGACAGGGGTTGATGCCTGTTCTTACAAACCTTCATTCAGCGACTTGGTAGAATATATTCTGGCTGAAGTCCCCGACCTCCCTCTTTTAAGTTTCGGCTCTCTTGACCCTGCCGCTATTGATAAAAAATTTATATCGCTGACAAATGATAAAAGAATTAATCCTCATTTCCATTTATCAATCCAGTCTGGCGACAACTTAATCCTAAAAAGAATGAAGCGCCGCCACTCTCGCGAAACCGTTATAAACCTGTGCCAAAAAATTCGCACCATCAGACCTGAGGCAACCTTCGGTGCAGACTTCATCTGTGGATTCCCAACTGAGAGCGATGATGCTTTTGAAAACA
>JAISFX010000079.1 GCA_031263385.1 Lactobacillus sp. | reverse complement strand
AATTTGCTCGCGTCTTGCTGCCGCAATTGCCACCCCTAAAGTTGCCATCTGGTCCTCTAATGAGAATAACCAGTTCTTATCGTTGCACCCTCTCTTCAGCAATTGATACCACTCACGATAAACCTGCTCAAAAGATGCTGTCCTTTTGGCGTGGTCATTATCAAAAGCAAAAACTAACCTGTCCAAAAAAGACCTTCTTGGCTGAGATCCTCCTCTAAACAGTCGGTCCATTTGCGGGGTCAGCCATACAGTAGAAATATATCTTCCAAGCTCTGCCTGCGATGATATTTTTTCTCCGTCAATTTTTACGATTCTTCTGTCATAAGAACGATATTCGTCCTCATCTTCTCGCTGAGACTTTTCTACCGCAGTTCCAATCTCTGTTTCTTCATCACCTTTATTTATAACTGCTGATACTGCCCAGCTGATGTTGCTAATTGGCGATGGCATATATTCGTCATCAACTAGCACCGGAGAAATTCTTTTAATGTCTGCTAATCTTGCGCCGCGTAACCCGCGCCCCGGAGACAAATATGATATCGCTTCTAATATATTTGTTTTGCCACTGCCGTTCTCACCAGTGATTACAACCGGAGACAAATCTGTCTCGATTCTCAAGTGCCCATAGTTTCTAAAATCAGTTAAAGTCAGACGCCTAACGCCTGACTTTAGCGATTGTTCACTAGCGATTTTTAATACGGCGCTATTCAAAAACATTTTTCCTTTTTTAATTAATTTAGCTTTAGTTAGTAAGACAAATAATAAAAAACAAGAAAAGTGGCGAAGCGGAGAGTATAAAAAATACATGACCGAGCCACTTTTCAAAGTATTTGTATTTAGTTGTCCAATAAAACTAAATTAAACCCTCATTGGCATCAATACATATATAGCCGATGCATCAGACTTATCACGAAGAATAGAAGGAGATGAGCCGTCAGCAAATTTAATCTGAACCTCGTCACCTTTAACCTCGTTCAAGATGTCTAACAAATATCTAAAGTTATAACCGACCTCGATGGATTCGCTGTCGTATTTCGCTTCAACTTCTTCCATCGCACTGCCCAAATCAGGAGAAGATGTTGTGATTGTAATCTTTCCTTTTGCAGTCAACATTTTGATAGCGCGGGTTCTTTCTGCCACAACAGAAACACGGTCAACAGCAGCGGCCAGATTTTTAACACCAATTTCTAATGTCTTGTCATTATCTGTCGGAATAACTCTTTCATAATCAGGATATGTTCCATCAATCAGCTTAGATGTAAGAGTAACGTCTTGCATGGTGAAACGGATTTTGTTTTCGCTCAAAGCAATAGCCACTTCTTCTGTTCCTGCATCATCCAAAAGCTTTCTGATTTCTGCAACAGTCTTACGCGGAATAATAACACCGGCAAGTTTCTCTGCACCCTTAGGCAATGGAGATTCTACACAAGCCAAGCGATGTCCGTCAGTTGCTACCACGCGCAAAACTTTGGTCTCGCCTTCGTTCTTTGCATGAATATAAATACCATTCAGATAATATCTAGTCTCTTCGGTTGATACCGCAAATTTAGTTCTATCAATAACGTCTTTAAGCTCATCTCTGCTCATTGCAAAGTTAACAGGGAGCTTGTCGCCTGATATAACAGGGAAGTCCTCAACACCTATTGTTGAAAGAGAGAACTTAGAACGTCCGGTTGCAATTGTAAGCTGTCCTTTTTCATCAGGGAAAGCAAGCTCAACTTCTGATCCGTCTGACAATTTTCTAACAATGTCATAAAGCATATGAGCAGGGGCAGTAGTTGCACCTGTTTCTGCAATTTTAGCATCTACAATCTCAGTTATCTCTGTATCCATGTCAGTTGCTTTAAAACTGATACCATCGCCCATTGCTTCGATTCGCACATTAGACAATACAGGTATGGTATTTCTTTTTTCCACAATGCTCTGTACATGGCTCAGAGTCTTGAGTAGAGTAGTTCTTTCTATTACAAATTTCATCTCGTTCTTCCTGTTAAAATTGGTTTGTCTAAAGTCTACCATACCGACTTTAAATAAGAAGCTTAAATATAGAATCTTTCACAGTTTTTTAAAAATACACGTCCGCAAAAAAGAAACCGTCCCAATCCTTGGAACGGTTTCTCGACATGGCATGTCTTTTTTGTTTTTTAACGTCTGCCGTTTGGCTTAACCTTCAAGAACTCTTCTCAAAGTGTCAACGTTCTCGGCCAAGCTTGCATCTTCCATAATGAGCTCTTCAACTTTACGAACAGCGTGCATAACTGTTGTGTGGTCTCTGTCAAACTTGCGTCCGATTTCAGGCAAAGAGCGTGAAGTAAGCTGTTTTGCCAAATACATTGCAATCTGTCTTGGGCGGGCAACAGTGCGTGCTCTGCGTGAAGACTGCATCTCTTTAACAGATATGTTGAAGTGCTCGGCAACTTTCTTTTGAATCTCGTCAATAGTAGTGCGGCGGTCAAAAGAACGAAGCATGTCTTTCAATACATCTTGTGTCATCTCTAAAGAGATTTCTTTGTTTGAAAGAAGCTGTGAGTGAGCGATAACTCTGCGCAAAGCACCTTCAAGTTCTCTGATGTTTGAGCTAATTTTCTGAGCCAAGAATTCAGACACTCTGGTCGGCAGTTCAACACCTAATTGACGAGCTTTGTTTTCAAGGATGCCGATTCTCAAATCAAAGTCAGTAGGGTGAATATCTGCAACCAAACCACATCCCAAACGAGACTTCAATCTTGTTTCAATGCCTTCTAAATCAGCCGGAGATTTGTCTGCAGAGATGATGATTTGACGTCCTTCTTCAATCAAAGAGTTGAATGTGTAGAAGAACTCTTCTTGAGTGGTGTCTTTTCCGCCCATAAACTGAACGTCGTCTACCATCAATACATCAACTGAACGGAACTGCTCTTTGAATGCTGTAGTGTCTTTGTAACGAAGCGCACGAACAAACTTATACATAAATTTCTCAGCAGATAAATAAACAATATTTCTAGAAGGGTCTTGCTTCTTAATCTGCCATGCAATGGCGTGCATTAAGTGAGTCTTTCCAAGGCCAACTCCAGAGTATAAAAACAATGGATTGAAAGAAACGTTTCTGGATTCTGCAACTTTTTTCGCAGCGGCATAAGCAAACTCGTTAGTTTTTCCAACCACAAAATTATCAAATGTAAACTGTGGGTTTAATGGCACTGACAAAGACTGGTCGCCAAAAGTTTGTGCTTCGCTGTTATTGAGAATGTTGGCTGCCCCTGACTGGTACAAATTTTGTGGAGCAGGAGTAGAAGATATTTTCTTCAGCAAAGAACGATCGGTAGGGGTGTAGAGATTCTTGCTGTCTTCTATAGTGTTTTGAACTATGAAATTGATATTTTTAATGTCAGGATTTTTCTTTTCCCAAATTTTGTGAATTCTGTCAGAGTAGTGAGCAATAACCCAGTTTTTCATAAATCTTGTTGGCACACAAATGCTAACTGTTCCATTATTAATTGTTCCTGGAGTTAATGGTTTTAGCCAGCTATCAAATGCTGTATCGCCAACTTCGGTTTTTAACTGACTACAAATTTGACCCCATTGATCGTGAACTGTAACATCTCTGTTTACTGCTTCCTCAGCCATTATTTAATATCCCTTATAATTAAAAAGTTTACGTCCCTGACTAGAATGGACTTGCCTCAAGCTGCGAAGCTTTTTGCAATAAACTTTCCCTCAAAAGTTTTTGTAATAATCAGGAAGCAAACGCCCCTCATAGAAAGCCGATGCTTTCATTATAGAAGGTATTGCCTTCATCTTACTAAAACTAATATCAAGGTTAGGTTTATAAAAATCTCCCCAACAAAAACCTTTGCTTGCCGATTGACAAGTCCGCTAACACTCAAACAGATTCTTTTTTCATGGCAACTGCAATTAACCAAAATAAAAAATCATCTCTCATATTCTGAGTTGTAACTCTGAAGTCTCCCTAGGCCTCTTAATTACATCTCCTGTTATATATTTATGTCTTGTCCCTTTAACTTAATTCTTATTTCAAAAAATAATATTTATAGCTTCGGGGCTGACTAAAAAATAACTGATACAAAATTTGTTTAAGTGTCTTTTTCTAGCAACTCTTCTCATAAGCTTTCTAGCTCAATAAAAATACTTTCACACTTTAAGTCGATAAGAAAAATCAATTTCATAATTATCATTTTTTCAAAACTTGATTTATCATCTTCTCAAAACTTGAGGAAATCATAGACACCGATTTTTTTAATTACAACAGAACGTTTCCCGAACATTGAAATTATTTCTCTTGACACATGCATTCTTGAGAGTCGCAAGCAGACAGCCATTTTTGCACAAAAAAGCACAAACCCAAAATCCCTCAGGTACATCACCAAGGGCGTCAGATTTGTGCTATTAAAAGTTGTCTGTAATTAAAACTACAAGGCTTTAATTTTTTTAGAAAGACGAGATACGATGCGAGAAGCTTTATTAGTTTCAACAACACCGATGCGTGCAGCTCTCATTAATTCTGATTCTGCAACCTTAAAACTAGCCTGAGCTAATTCTTTATTGTTTTCATTTATCGCAGCGATAACTTTTTTAATAAAAGTTCTAACTCTGCTTCTTCTTGAAGAATTAATAATATTTCTTTTATTATTTCTTCTAATTCTTGTTTTTGCCGATTTATGGTTGGCCATCTTCTTCATTCCTACATTTATAAAATTGTTTAACATTGATTTGTTGTATGACTTTATAAACGTTTATACCGTCTAAAGTCAATAACAATTTTAAAAAATTATGTTTTTTAAAAGGTTAGGATATTTCTACGCGCGATTTTTAACCGTGATTCTGATTAAAAGCGGAGATTTCCTCTCTCTAGCAATTTCCAAAGACTCAGATTCTCTATAAAATAAAAGAGATTCGCTACGATTCCCCTGATAGGTCCAACCAAGCTGAGGCAAAGTGTCTTTGTAAAAGCTTTCTACCTTTTTGAAATTGAGGACGTCTGATTCTAAATATACCTCTACAAATCTCGATTCTTCATTCCCGAAGGATATATTGTCGCTGTTAACCTGTGACAACTCATCCATAATAGGCACATCCTCGAGCCCCTCAATAAAAGAAGTCGCGGCAGCAATATTAATGCTGAATAAAAAAGCAAATACGAAATATAAAATTTTTTTCATTTTAGTTATCACTTTTGTAATACAGGGCAGTAAAAAGTTGACCGTCCGGCCTGAACAATTTTTTTCACTCCGCCTGTTTTTTTTATATCACAAGTACAGTCACTACATTGTTGACCCGTTTTATTATAAACACAATGTAAATTTTGAAAATACCCCATGCTTCCGTCAGGCTTTTTATAATCGCGCAAAGTTGAACCCCCTGCCTCAATGGCTTTCTTTAAGACGATTCTTACCGCCTCAATCAACACTTTGCACTCTTTAGGCTTAATGTCTTTTGCCTCTCTGGTTGGCATAATTCTTGCCATATATAATGCTTCGCTGGCATATATGTTGCCGATTCCGTTTATGATTTTTTGGTCAAGCAAAGCAACTTTTATCGGAATACTTTTCCCCTTTAATTTATCATGCAGAAATTTTGCATCCAGATTCTCATCAAAAGGATCAAGCCCTATTTGTGATAATAAACTACATTCTCCAAGCATATCTGTTTTTATTACCGTAATCAGACCGAACCTTCTTGCATCATTATATATAAGAGTTCCTTTTGTAGTTTCGATAACAATGTGGTCATGCTTTTCTAATGTGTAGGATTCTTTATCGCAAATTTTAACTCTGCCGCTCATTCCCAAATGCCAGATAATGCTTTCTCCATTATCTAAGTCAATAACCATATATTTGGCGATTCTTTTAATCTTGATAATTTTTGCGCCTTCGATTCTTTTTGCAAAATCATCAGGCACTTTTATCCTAAATTTATTGCAAAGAACTTTTACTTTGCTAATATCAGAATTAAGAACGGCTTTTTCTAAGGCTCGTTTAATTGTTTCAACCTCTGGCAGTTCAGGCATAAGAAATCTCCATGAGTATATTTGATGATAACATACAAAATTCCAGATATTTTGCCAAGTACAATCTTTTTTTGCAAACGTCCAAAAAAGAAGACGTCATGACCAACCCCAAAGACATCGCTTACTTGCTCGATTCTAAACGTCATAAAAAAGACAAGCGTTTTCGCAAATCTTCGGTTGCGTATTGGGGGCCGCTTTTAATTGCAGCCTGTCTCTTGTATTATTATTTTTAAAATGCTATAACCCCCTACATGATAAAACCAACAAAAACAAAAAGAGCCGGCAAATATTTCACTCCACAGTCTGAAGGTTCAGAGCGCAAGTGTGATTGCAACGGCTGCACCAAAAAGGGTGAATACAGAGCTCCTAAGGACAGAAGCCTTAAGGAGTATTATTGGTTTTGTCTTGACCATGTCCAAGAATATAATGCCAAGTGGAACTATTATGAGGGCATCTCATCAGACGCCCCTGAAGAAGAATTCAACACCCAATTCAAAAGCCGTGTAAAATACAAACGCGGTTTTAATATCAAAGACAGCACAGGATTCTTTGGCGAATATGCGTCAGATTTCTCTAATATTGATGAAATTTTTTATAGCCGCGAGGAGAAAGAATATCTCAAACTTTTGGAGCTTGATACCCAAAGCTTAGATGTTAAAAATCTAAAGAAGCAATATAAGAAATTGGCAAAAAAATATCACCCGGATACTAACCTAGGTGATAAAAAAATGGAAGAAAAATTCAAACAGCTCACACATGCCTACAACTATCTTCTCAAGAAGATTAGTTAGACCCTTCCATATACCTTATCAAGAACTGTTTTTTGTTTTGGTTTTAAGTTTATAACCTTAACCTTTTCGGCAATCTTTTTTGCCTTACGATTACGTCCGCTTTTTTTCAAAATCATCTTAGCGATTTTTTTCTCATCAGTTTCTTTGTGTCCAGCTTTTACAATATCATTAATCTTCATCTTCTCAATGGCCTTGTTGCCGCCCACATCTCTAATTTTTTTCACCCCTCTCAGAAAAGATATAATCTCTTTATCATCAAGGTCCTCCCATTTGATGTTTTCTTTTTTTGCAATATCATTTCTGATAGCCTCTTTGGTAGCATGTGTAGGGTTGCTGACAGGGTTATCAATGTCTTTATTTATGTTTTTCTTGTCCAGTTCTTTAAGCCCCGATTCTTTTATAAATCGGTTTAACACCAGCATTGCATCAATCTTTGCCGTATTTGTTTGCAATCTGACGTTATCACGTTCTTCTTTTTGCTTAAGCAGGCTTTTTTCTTCTTCGTTAAGAGCATTATCCAAAGAGTT
>JAISFX010000053.1 GCA_031263385.1 Lactobacillus sp. | reverse complement strand
TCATTTATTTCTTATAACTCCTGTGCTCAGTGCTTTTCAAAGATGGGTCATAAGATATCTGATCTTTATCTTTGAGGTTAGATACGAATGTAAAATCAGGCATATCAAGACCGCAAAGCCTGTGAGCTAGCTTAACAACCCCATCAAGCTGCTCCTTTTTGTTTAGCCTAAAATCAATGTGCTTGCTAGATTTGTTGTCATCTTTAAGCTCAATATCAATACCTTTTTCCTTAAACTTTTTAACCAACCTATCTTTAATACTTTTTAAGTCATTACCAACAACCGATACAGTAATCTCTCCGTTGTTGTCCTCATAATACCCCACACCAATAATATCCTTGCTTGGACATTTATTAGTTATAATACTACCTGCGCCATCACCAAAAGTCGGTATAATATGAATATCAAACTTGTTTTGCAAGGCTGTTTGTATGGCTTTAGGGTGCACAATCATCGCCCCGCATCTGGCAAAGATATACATATCATCCAAGGATATCTCGTCATATTTTTGAGCCTTAGCCTTTTTAGGGTTGGCAGAATATATTCCGTTCACATCCTTAAACAAGCACACCTTGTCGGCCTTCATCCACGATGCAATACTCACCGCAGTAGTGTCAGACCCGTCAAATCCAAGCGTTGTGAAATCTCCATTTTTATCTCTACCTATAAATCCGGGAACAATGACGACATTTCCTTTTTTAAGACTTTGGTTTATTGCTTTAACATCAACATCCTTGATATCCGCCCTGCCGAAAACGCTGTTTGTAAGTATCGGGAGCTTTTCTCCGCCCAAAACCTCGGCTTTAACCCCGCACGATACCAAAAAGTCCCCCAACAGAGATGATGAGTAACTTTCTCCATGCGCCAAAACCCTGTCTCTTTCTTTAGCATTCAGACCCAATCCGTCAGCCGTAGCTTTAAGTCGTCGGGTCTCACCTGCCAATGCAGAACAAACCACCACCACATTTTCAAACTCTTTTTGATAACGTTTTATAATTTTTACAAGATGAGGCAAATTCTTTCCTACAGAGACATAATCGCCCATAGATGTTCCGCCAAATTTCAAAATCACCAATTTCTTCATAAAAGACCCCTCTCTCCCGCAGAAACTAAAGACTTAGACCACACCTTCGTTTTAAGCTCATACAGAGATGTTTCAAACCCAAAACGATAAAAGACACACAAAACACCCTCAAACCTCTCCAAGAGTCTTAAAACCTAGATTCTATATACATACACATAGCTTTTAAAAAACCAGCTTCGGAAAGGGATTTTTTCTATCAATTTTAAGTTTGGAAGCTCTGTAGAATTAGAAATTATCACACAACCCTTTTTTGCATCTTTCAAAACTTTTTCAGAAAACATCGGTGCAAATTGCGAAGTAAAAAAACAAACAATCAAATCCACATCTTTGAATGAATGTTTGAACATGTCATCATTATAAACTTCTACATTTTTCAAATGCTCAGATTTTTTCTTAATCAGGTTATATGGAATTATGCCCAAATCGATACCCACAAAATTATGCTTACCAAATTTCTCTGCCAAAGGCAAAAGCAAGCTTCCGCTACCGCACCCCGGGTCCATAATCTTCATTTTCTTTTTTGACTTGGTAATGTATTCCGAAGCTTTTTCTATAATAATCTTCTTCTCTTTACCGATAGAAGGTATAAAGGGCGGGCGTTTCCCACCTTTACTTATTAATAGACAAGTCCAAATATAAATGGTAAAAGCAACAACAAGTATGGCAACGATAATGTTGAAAACGAGGGCAAAAGTCTCCATAAACCAAACCTTTCTTTAACAGTTATGTTGCATAATAACCCAAACAAATAAAAAAAGATTTAATAAGATGAGTAAAACGATCTATGCACTATCAACGGTTTTTGGTAAGTCTGGTGTGGCGGTTATCCGCGTTTCCGGACTCAAAGCTTTGAGTGTGGTGAGTCAAATGACTGATTTAGATACAAAAAGCCCAAAACCGCGTCATGCATATTTCTGCACATTGTCAGACCCTGTTTCACGTGCAACACTTGATAAATGCCTCTTGTTATACTTTCAGTCTCCAAACTCATTTACCGGAGAAGATATTGTAGAGCTTCACACTCACGGCTCAAAAGCAGTTATTTCAAGCGTGGTTTCAGCTCTTTCCAAACTAGATGACTATTGCCTTGCCGAGCCCGGAGAGTTCTCTAAGAGGGCGTTTTATAATGGCAAAATGGATTTGACCGAGGCCGAAGGTCTGGCAGATTTAATTGACAGCGAAACCTCTGAACAGCAAAAATACGCCCTTCTCCAAATGGAAGGCAGCCTAAAGAACCTTTATGAAGGCTGGCGTGAACAGATGATAGGCATTTTAAGCCACTTAGAGGCCTATATAGATTTTCCCGAGGAAGATATCCCTGAGGCTATAAAGAGCAATCTTTTGGACAGTGTATTTAAACTAAAAGACAACATCAAAGAGCACCTGTCAGCCGACAATATTGGCGAAAGACTAAGAGATGGCTTCAGGGTCGTTATCGTTGGCCCGCCTAATGCTGGGAAGTCGAGCCTTCTTAATACAATAGTCAAACGTGAGGTTGCAATTGTCTCAGACATCGAAGGCACCACCCGCGACGCCATAGATATCCACCTAGATATTAAAGGCTATCCTGTAATTTTTACAGACACCGCTGGTCTCCGCGAGGCTGAAGAAGAGATTGAAAAGAAAGGCATAGAAATAACCTTTTCAAAAATTACCAATGCAGACTTGGTTTTGTGCATGTTTGATGCCTCTAAAGACTCCGTTCACATCTTTGACGACCTCAAAAATCGACTCAAAAACAACGTTCTATACGTTGCCAACAAAAGTGATAAATTAACTTCTGAACAGCGTTTAGGCGCAAAAGAGGCCAATAACATCTTAATTTCTGCCAAAGATAAAGACGGAATAGATAACCTGCTAGATGCCCTTTACCAAAACATTCAAGAGCGCTTTACATCTAATTCAAGCCTGATAATCACCCGTCACCGCTACCGCCAAGCTCTAGAGAACACTGTAGACAATCTCAGCAGCTTCAATCTTGATAAAGAGATAGAGTTATCAGCCGAAGACATCCGCTTGGCTGCTCGTGAACTGGGCAAAATTACCGGCAAAATAGAGATAGACGACATCTTAGATAAAATCTTTGGCGATTTCTGTATTGGTAAATAGTCTCAACGATTAACTATTCTTACATATTTTGCTGCTATAATTCCTGCAAAAGAATCCTAATATGGAGATAGGTTATGAACGATAAGCCTTCTAAAGAAACTATTGAAATGATAAAGAAGCTGCGTGGTGCAGGCGGTCCAGCAGTAGCAGCGGTAAGCACAGGCTCTGCTGAGGAGATTAAAACAAACGCCACAGCAACCGTAATAGATGCAGCTGCTTCTCAGTCAGTAGATGTTGCTGAAAACCAGCCCAAAAAACAAATCCGTACTTTAATTATGAACGGCAAGATATTGAATAATGATGATTTAGATAAGTTTATTGACAGCTTGGTCCAATAAATTTTCTTATTACTTATCACAAAAATAAACCCCCGATACTATCAGGGGTCTATTTTTATATTCTTATCAAGCTAGGCTATTTTTAGATGTCGCCCTGCCTCGGGACTATTTAACTTCCCACAACTCTTTGGATATTCTTTCAACACCCTCTTCGCCGTACACATCTCTAAGATCAAGCATAAGCTCATATAAATCTTCAGTAAGAGTGTCCTCAAAAGGAACCTTGTCAACTTTTCTAACTTCAACAGTATAAGAGTTAACAATCTCTTCTCCTTCTTCTTCAAGCATCATGATTTCCTTGGCATTAACCAATTTTGCTCTAAGCTCAGGAATGATGTTTGTGAACAAGAAAGCCTTAGTGTTGTCTCTAATTAATATTGCGCAGTTTCCACCATCATAAACAAACTCACCCTCTGTAGGAGCAGCCTCTTTCAACTGAAAAGAAATACCTACCTCGTCGCCGTTTTCTAAAATTTCAAAACTGTCTACCAAAATTTTCTCAATAGCCATAAAATTAATCCTCAATGTAGTTAACACTGAGGATTAATATAAACTATAAATGTTAATAAAAGATTATTCTAAAAAGACAATTATCCCCTTCCTACTGCAGCGTTTCTAACCGCAGGGTTTAACTGTACAACTTTGCCTTGAGGGTTAGCGGTATTTGTTTTTGCAAACTTGCCATCAACAACATTGCCTTCTTTTTGTTTGCCCCGAAGCTCTTTTTGTCTGCCCATTTCTTCATTATAGGCCTCTCGAGCTGCTGCAAAAGCTTTTGCACACCCCTTACCAAAGCTCTTAATATTCTGAACCAGCTTACTTCCGGCAATAGTTTTAACAGCCTTATTCCTAAACTCGATAGCTTTATCAATTGTTACAGACTTAATCGCCTTTCCGGCAGTAGCCAACCCTTTGCCCACAGCCTTTCCAATATTTTCAGGCTTAAGAGCTTTTTTAATGCTTGCAATTCTTTCAGAAAAACTTTTATTTCCCTTTTTGAAGAACTTTTTAGTGTCTCTAACGGCTTTTCTCACAGTCCATTTAGCGTGTAATCCAGCCTTTTCTACCTGTTTAACCTTTTTCTGTCCCGCTTTAACAACAGTGTCTACGCCTTTTTCTACGCCCTTCTTAACAGCTTGGGCCCCAAGGATAGCTCCGCCAACCACAACAGCCCCAGCTTTTCCGGCTGTTTTAACAGCGTTTTTACCAAATTCTGCCACCTTGCCACCGGCATCTTTAATTTTCTTTTTGGTCATGCCAATAGCTGTTTCAGCACCAAGTTGTGCCCAGATAGCGGCATTCTCGGCTTTTTCTTTAAGCTTGTTAGCGCCCTCTACAACATTGTCCTTAAAGTCGTTAACGTTTCTCTGAACAAAGTCTGATACAGCGGTTCTTGCCTCACGAGTTTTTCTATAAAAAGTAGCCTTTGCATGGATTACATTACCAAGCACATTGTTAGATATCTTTCTTTTGGTTTCTGATACCAACTTTTTAGTGTCTCTAACGGCTTTTCTCACAGTCCATTTAGTGTGTAATCCAGCCTTTTCTACCTGTTTAACCTTTTTCTGTCCCGCTTTAACAACAGTGTCTACGCCTTTTTCTACGCCCTTCTTAACAGCTTGGGC
>JAISFX010000008.1 GCA_031263385.1 Lactobacillus sp. | reverse complement strand
CCTTTTTCAGAACTTGTAGCGATTAGGCTTACATAGGCGGCAGCGTGTTTCTTGATTTCTTCCTCGGTCTCGGTGATTACTTTTTCAAGAGCTTTAGCACCGATTTTGTCAGTCTTGGTTAAGACTATCTGGTAAGTTACAGCAGCCTTATCCAGCAGCTCCATAACTTCTTTATCTACCTTTTTGATGCCATGACGAGAATCGATTAAAAGGAACACACGTTTGAGGTTTACTCTGCCTTGGAGGTAAGTGAAGATAACCTTCTGCCAAGCTTTGACCATTTTCTCAGGTGCTTGTGCAAAGCCATAACCCGGTAGGTCGACAATGTGAATAGTCTCTGCCAAGTTAAAAAAGTTTAGCTGTTGAGTGCGCCCCGGAGTATTGGATGTTTTGGCCAGACTTTTCTGGTTGGTGACCGCGTTAATAATGCTAGATTTGCCAACATTCGAACGACCGGCAAAGGCTACTTCATTCAAATCAGACAGAGGAAGTTGCTCAAGTTTGGCCACGCCTAATACAAAAGTAGTAGGTTTAGAAAACAAGAGGCGTCCTTTTTCTATTTGCTCTGAAGTGAAGTCCATTATTTTACACCATACTTTCTCATAATAGCGCGCTGTTGGATGATTGAAAATACGTTGCTTAGTGTCCAGTAAATTACAAGACCTGATGCAAAGTGACCCATCATGAAAGTAAAGATAATAGGCATCATTGCAAACATGCGTGCTTGGTCCTTGTTGGTAGGAGCAGGGTTAAGTTTTTGCTGAATCCACATAGTTAAGCCCATAACGATTGGCCACAGGCCAATGTCAAGTAGGCTCGGAATAGGCAAGTGTGTCATTACAGATATGGTTAACGGATCAGGCGCTGAGAGGTCTTTAACCCAGCCGATGAATGGTGCATGGCGGATTTCAATAGCGATGTTAAGCACTTTATATAATGAGAAGAACACCGGAATTTGGATGAGCATTGGCAGACAGCCTGCTGCAGGGTTAATCTTCTCTTTCTTATAAAGAACCATGGTCTCCTGCTGGAGCTTCATTTTATCTTCGCCGTATCTTTCTTGAAGCTCTTTTATCTTTGGTTGAACCTTCTTCATCTTGCTCATGCTCTCGTAAGATTTGCTGGCGATTGGGAACATTACCAATCTTAAAAGTAGAGCGAAAGACAAGATTGCCCAGCCCATGTTGCCGATGAGCTCATAAAGGTAAGATAAGATGTAGAAGAATGGTTTAGTTAAGAAGTAATACCAGCCGAAGTCGATGCTGAGGTCAAACTTGTTGATGTTTAACTTTTTGGCATAGCTGTCAATCAGCTTAATTTCTTTAGCGCCGGCATAAAGCTTAACACTGTTGGATGTTACAGAACTTGGCGCAATCTCAATTGCAGAACCAAGGTAATCTACCTGAAAGATGTCTTCTTTAGGGTTAGAGAATTTTACTTTTGATTTGTAAGTGTCATCAAAAATGAGAGATGTAAACCAATAACGGTCGGTTAACCCAGCCCAGCCGCCCAAGCTTTCAAATTCCATTTTCTTATCATCTTTGATACTTTTGTATTTTTCTTCTTTGAGTTTGTCACCCAAAACAGCAATAGCACCGTTATGGACAACGCTTGATGAATAATCCTCAGGCATGGCTTTGCGATTTATTAAGCCGTAAGGGTACAAAGTAATGGCTTTAGAGCTGTCATTCTCAACGGATTGTTCAATGGTGAACATGTAGTTGTCATCAACAGAGATTTTGCGGATGAAGGTAATGCCTTGGCCGTTCTTCCATGTGAAGATGATTGGGCTTGTAGGGGTAAGTTTTTCGCCTTTAACATTCCAGAGAGTGTTTTCATTAGGGAGTTTGATATCTTTATCAATAGCTGTCCAACCGAAGTCTACATAGTAAGGATGCTCTGTCTGGTAAGGCTGTAAAAGCTCAACATTATCGCTGTCAGGTTCTAGAGTTTGTTTGTATTTGGTGAGGATTATGTTGTCCAGACGGGCGCCTTTTACGCGAATGCTACCCAAAACGTTGGAATTTTCAATATCTATGCGACGGTCAGCTTTAAGAGCCTCTTCAACCTCAATAGGCTCTATTACAGTAGTGGAAGTGCCTTCTTTGACTTCAGCACTTTTAACCTCAGCAACGACTTTGGTTTCTGTTATTGGCTCAATTTCCTTTTTAGGAAAGAGTAAGTTGCTTGCATAAATAACCACTATTGAAAGAATGACGGCTATATATAAATTTTTTGATTCTGACATCTACTAATCCTTATATTTTCTATTTTTTATGCTTTATATCTTTTACTTCATGTTTAGCGCATTGGCAAGAGTTGAGTTTGTCTTTTGCAGGGGGAACAGGGTCATAGCCGGAACCACCCCATGGTTGACATCTTAAGATTCTTTTTGAGCCGAGATATATTCCTTTGATAACGCCGTGGGTGGTGATGGCGTCTATCATGTATTGCGAGCAACTGGGCTGATAACGACATACGTTGGGCAATATGGGGGATATTGCTTTTTGATAAAACTTTACCATCAAGATGAAGGGGAAGGCTGCTAATTTCTTGAGACTACTGCGCTTGGGCTGTTTGTTTGTGGTCGCGCTTTTATTTTTTTCCATCATTCTCCTCCAAAAGTTTGTTGAGCTTTTTGAGGCCGAATTTGAAATCGTCTTCCAGCTTATTATATTCACACTCGGCAGTGTTAAAGCGGGCAATTAGGACATAATCGGTTTGGGGGAGGAATGAACCAAGGTTGGTTCTGGTAAGTGCTCTCAGACGTCTTTTGGCGCGGTTTCTAACAGTGGCCTTGCCGATTTTCTTGGTGGCGGTAAAGCCGACCTGAGTTTCATTGTCGGCACAAAAATTTTGAGCCGCTGTTAAGATTATCGTCGATGTTACCATCTTGAAACCTTCTTTAGCGACTCTTAAAAATTCTTTTCTTTTTCGTAAAGTAAAAAGCTTTTCCATAGATTGCATACACGCAAAAACTATGCAGAAAGTTTTGCACGTCCTCTAGCGCGACGAGCAGCCAAAACTCTACGTCCGCCTACAGTTGCCATGCGTGAACGGAAACCGTGGCGACGAGCTCTAACGAGCTTGCTTGGTTGGTATGTACGTTTCATTTTTTATCTCCAAATTCATTAATTAACGGCTTTATAATGGTTTTGATGGTGAGAGTCAAGCAAAAAAGCTCAAAAAATGAGGTTGGGATTTTTATGCCCAACCTCATTTTAGTTTTAAAAGACTTTTTATTATCTTCTGTCGCCGAAGAGTCTTAGGAGGGCTAAGAAGAGGTTGATGAAGTCTAAGTAAAGAGACAAAGCGCCAGCAATAGCCTTTTTGGTGATGTTGTCGCTTTCATCATAAGAAGAGTACATGTCTCTAATCTTTTGAGTGTCATAAGCTGTTAAAACAGTAAACACTACAACAGCAATGTAAGACATTGCATAGTACAAAGCAGAGCTTTGCATGAAGATGTTTACGATAGAGGCAATTACCAGACCAATTACGCCCATGTACATGAATGAGCCAATGCCTGTGAGGTCTTTTTTAGTAGTATAGCCGTAGATGCTTAGACCGCCGAACATTGCGGCAGTGATTAAGAAAATTCTGGCAATGCTGTCTTGAGTGTAAACAAGCAAAATTGGCGCGATTGATATGCCCATTACAGCAGAGAAAACCCAGAAAGCTATCTGAACTTGTTTGGGAGTGCCTTTGGCGATAAGCCCGTTGAATACAAAAACTAAGGCCAGCGGTGCGAAAAGGGCAATCCAGCCTAAGCCGTTCATCATCATTCCTTGTGGGGTTGGTGAGAAGAACATTCTGAGCAGTGGAGTGTTAACTGTAAGGTAAGCAGCTAAAGCTGTTACACACAGGCCACCTGCCATGAAGTTGTAGACCTTGATCATATATTGGCGAAGACCTTCGTCGACAGCCGAAAATGAACGAGTTTTTGAGATGTTTTTTTCCATTTGGTTACTCCGATTTTGTTTTCATTGGTAATATTAATATAGGTGCAAATTGAATCAGAATCAAGCTCTTATGCTGCTTTTGCATAAGAACTAATGTCTCCGCCACATTCCTCTTGAGTCAAGTTTTGGAGGCGGTTTGATAGATAGGCTGTGAACAGCACCACAAAAGTGAGGAATATCAATAGTACTTTTAGTGATGTCTCAGGGCTATAAGAACCGGCAAGAAACAGCAGTGAATAGCCGGTCAGGCGGCCAATGCTTAAGGCTAATTCTCTTACAGCAAAAAATTCTATGCGGTATCGGTCACTGATTTTGTCGCAGTTGGAGATGTTGAACATGTTAACATCGGTTATCAGTTGTACAAGGACAACAAAGGTTGAATAACAAATGTTGTAAAGAATAAAGTTTAAGCGGGTATCTTCAGAAATAAATAGTGACAAGGTCAAGAGAATCAGCCCGGTGTTTATTAAGGACAGGCGTGAATAGTGTGCGGCCTTGATATATTTTCCGAAAATGTAAGAGGTAAGAATCGTTAATGCTGCAAAAGAGGCATTAAATTTGCCAAGGCCAGAATCGGGGCCAAAAGCATATACAGTATAAATTACGATGAGGACGGATAAGCAGCCGTATATGGCTACGCCCTTTAAAACCTCTATAAGCAAGACTCTCATTATTATGGGGTCTGCTTTTATGTGGCTGAAAAACTTTAGAGGGATGAACGAATTGACAAGGGTCATGCGGCTATGCA
>JAISFX010000091.1 GCA_031263385.1 Lactobacillus sp. | reverse complement strand
ATTGAAAAAGAGGACAATTTTGGTGAAGAAGAATTGTGGTCATTATCTTTTGGAGCTCCTTTTGATATAGCAAGGCATGATACCACCCGATCAATAAGAAGTATTTATAAAAAAAGGTTTCATATTGATACTCTCAGCAAGATATGGGGCGTTGATAACGCAGATGATTTGAAACGCAAGTATGATATGTATCTTGATGAAAACATAATGAAAGAGTATGACAGCGACTTTATAGAGCTTAGGGGGTATCGTAACTTTGAGGCATTAAAAACCGTCAACCGCCCAATACTGAAGAAATATGGCGAAGGATACTGCAAAAACTTTTATAAAGTTAAAGACAAGATTATGAAAATAATCAAAGAAGATTATCCTAAAGACTATTTTGATGAGGTTAGTTTTGAAAATGTCAAAACTCTTATAGCATGGCCTTATGCTAAGGCGGGCAACGCTGTTAAGCTGGCTTATAATGCCGAATATATTGATGAGGATACTGCTTGGGATATGCTGGATGAAATAGGAGAGAGGGCATCTAAAAAATATAGAGACTGGCATGAATATGGCATTGCATCTATATATGGGCGCTTTTTAATGCATACTCAAGATATTGACAGTTGGGTCGGCTATATTGTTGATGAGCTGTGGGATTATGATGAGACTGTATGGGGTGAGGTTGACATATAATCAATCCCAAGGAAAGACTATCCAGACATCTTTCATCTTTTTAGCATAGATATCAGGTGCTTTTAGACCTTCAGGCTTGGCATAGACAACTGCATAGAGTGCCTGAGGGTAGAGATTGCGTAAAATGGCGATACTGCTCCCAGTGTCGCTTAAATCGTCAACAATGATGGTCTTATCATCTATCTCTCCGTCAAGACCGAATACTTTTGCGGTATCAAGCTTGCGGTCGTCATCATAACTAATCAAATTTACAACAGAAGAGTTTCTGATATTAAGCTCATAGGCTAATATACCTGCGGGGACAAGCCCTCCCCTGCTGACGGCTACAATCTTATTAAAATCTCCGGCTTTTTTAATTTTGCGGCACAGTGCTTTGGTGTCTTTATGAAGTTCTTGCCAAGTGATAGTCAATTTCTCGGGCATTTAAAGCTCCTCTACTTTTATTTTCTTTATACTTATATCCGGTCTAAGGGGTTCGGCTTGGTTGTTTTCTGCCTTTATTTTATAAAGGTATTCTAAAAAGTTGTCATTGTCCCAATGGACACCGCCTCGAATACGTCCAATCTCATAGCTCTTGGAGTTTATGAGCACTGTATTAGGGTGCGAGAATATGCCAAAGCTTTCTGAAAGGTTGCCCTTGACATCAACATAAGACGGAAGTGTTTCTCCGCCTATGCGTCTTATGAAATTTTGTCGTTCATCCACGCTGTTCCAGTCTCTTTCAGGGGAGATGATAATGATTTGTATGCCGTCATTTTTGACATCTTCTTGAAGAGAGGCCAGTCTTTTCATGTTTCTGAGGCATACAGAACAACTGCGAGACCAGAAAAAGGCCAGCAGAAACTTGCCTTTGAAATCTTGAAGGCGCATTTCTTTGCCATAATCGTTTCTGATTGCATGAGATGGAGCAGTGCGAGGTGCAGCATATATGTTGACATAATCATCTTGTGCCCAAGAAGAATGTATATTAAATATTAAGAGATATGCCGCTATGATTATTTTTTTCATCTTTATAACTGTTGTTTAGGTTTTGAAAATATGTAGCTCGTGAGTATATAATGGGTATATTAAAATAAAAAAGGATAATTTTTGATGAAGAAAATATTTTTGTTAGCGGTTTTGTTCTTGTGTGCATCAATGATGGTTGGAGCATGTGGAAAAATGAGCAAAAACGAGCCCGTTGAAGGAAGCGGATATCCTCACATATATCCCAGAAAATAACCCTCTGCTAAATAGCGTATTAGAGAATGAACAGAAAGAAGTAATATGGTAAGCCAAGATAATTTTATTGATGAGATGATCCCTTATGTTGAGTTTGCAGACAATGCGAATGAGAGAACGCCTTGTGTGCTTGTTCTTGACTGCTCAGGCTCAATGAGGGGAGAGCCCATTAGCCAGCTTAATGCCGGATTAAAGGCCCTGGAGAGAGAGCTTAAGGAAGATATTGACGCAAGCTCTCGCGTGCAGCTTTTGATAATTAAGGCATTTGGCAAAGACGAGGCAGAGGTTTCTTCTGACTGGATTGATGCAATGAACTTTATTGCTCCGAATATGGAAGCAGGAGGGCTTACCCCTTTAGGCAAGGCTATGGATTTGGCTTTGCAAAAAATAGAAGAACAAAAATGTTTATATGACAGTTGCGGTATCACATCTAAAAGGCCTTGGATATTTTTGATAAGCGATGGAGAGCCAACAGATTATGATTGGGAGCAAATTGCCGAGAAGTGTCGCTATGCTCAACAAAACAAAAAAGTTGTGGTTCATGCTGTTGGAACACAGGGAGCGAATCTTGAAAAGTTGGCAAAGTTTTCGCTGATGTCGCCTAAAAGATTGACAGGATTAAAGTTTACAGAGTTTTTCTTATGGTTGAGCAGAAGTGTATCATGCATATCAAAAGCCAGCCCGAATGTTACTGACTTATTAGAAGACACCGGCGAATGGGATGAAGAATAAACCGGAAATAAAAGTAAGGGCCGTCACAGTAAAAGGACCATTACATAAACAAAAAAAAATGCCCTGTCAGGATTGCTTTAAGCACAAGCTTGGGCATAATTTTGTGGCCGTTGTTTCAGACGGTGCTGGGTCTGCAAAATATGGCAAAACAGGGGCGAGAATCGCTTGTGAGACATTGACCGATTTGCTGGCTAACTGCGACTTTGAGAACATAAAAGAGGGCGTTATGCATGCCATAGGTATTGCCCGTGACAAATTGATGTTTCACCGCCTTAACAAGCGCAAAAATGAATATGACTTGGGTGATTTTGCCGCAACACTGGTGGGTGTGGTATATAAAAACGGCCAAGGGGTGTTTTTCCATATTGGGGATGGTGCGGGAATCGCTTTTAAGGACAACAGACATCATAACTGTGTTATATCAAAACCTGCTAACGGTTTATTTTCGTGTGAAACGTTTTTTTATACCATGAATGACTGGAAGAGAAACCTTCGCTTTACGTCTTTTGAAGATGCCGATAACGTGTTTCTTATGAGTGACGGGATAACATGCTTTGCTTTGGACAGTGAGTGCAGCAAAATTGCTGAATCTTTTATTCTGCCTATACACGATTTCTTAAGCACTGAGAAGTTAAGATATAAGGCGCTGAGAGCTTTAGAGAACACTCTAAACAACCCTCAGGCAATGAAGATTAACTCGGATGACAAGACGCTTTTATGGGCCAAGATAATTTAACATATAATGCTATTTATGCGGACGGAAGATTTGAAAAAGTCTCTCTTGGGGAACAGATGCACCGTGGCGGAGCTGCGGGCAAAATATTTTTTACATCCGTCGAAAATGTTGTAGCGAAAATCTTTCATCAAAAGCAAAAAAGCTCTACAAACCGCAAAAAACTTGAGGGAATGCTCTTAAACAGGCCTAACTTTCCGCCAGCAGTAGAAAACGGAGTACATTATGTGCAGATTGCATGGCCAGAAGCCCTGTTGGAGGACGATGAAGGCTTTTGCGTGGGTTATCTGATGCCAATTATCGACATGAGTAAGGCTGTGTCTTTGGACCATTTAATGCAAAAGGCAATACGCGCAAAACTAGGGTTGTCTGAAAAATATGCATATAGAGTTTTTGCTGCTTATAACGTGGCGTCAATGGTTACGGCACTACACAAATGCGGACATTATATTGTTGACTTGAAACCGTCAAATGTATCTGTTTATAAAGAAAATATGATGGTTGCTATGGTTGACTGCGACGGCTTCTCAATCAAAGGCGACAAAGCCCGTTATCCCGCAGAGTTTGTGAGCGAAGAATATATTTATCCGGAAGGAATGGAGCTGGCCTGTGATGTTATGGGTGAGGAGCAAGATAAGTTTGCTTTGGCAGTTATAATCTTTAAGCTTTTGAACAATGGAATCCATCCTTTCTCGGGTACACCACGCAAACAAAATGCTGAAATGCTGTCTATACAGCATAGAATCGAGAGGTATC
>JAISFX010000062.1 GCA_031263385.1 Lactobacillus sp. | reverse complement strand
GTTTTTTTGTGCCAGTGACATTTTGGTGGTTTCTCCGCAAAAGTTGTTACTCGGGAATCATAAACTGCCCGAGTCGTGCTTTACAATCCCAGTCGATGAGTTTTCCACGATAATTATTTTGAGATTTTTGAAAGTGACTCAAAAACAACGACTTAGGTTTTGTGGAAAATTATTATGCACAGGCGGTGTGGATATGTTATTCTGGATTAACTTTTCATTTACGATGTGATAGGAATTGCTATATTATTTGCTTGAACCCCTCAGATTTTGCGGCAAATGTATAAATGCTGAGGAAAGATGTTTTGCTTAAGAGAGGTTGATATGAATTTTCCTGATATTTCGCCGGTTATATTTTCAATCGGTCCGGTTGATATAAGATGGTATTCTATGGCGTATTTGGTAGGAATCCTTGCGGCATGGGTTTTGGCGACAATAAATATCAAAAAATATAAAAGCCCTATGAATAATAAAGATCTTGAGGATTTGGCGTTTTATGCCACTTTGGGTGTTATCTTGGGAGGAAGGCTCGGCTATGTGTTGTTCTATGGCGGAGATACATTTATAAAAAATCCTCTTAGCGTATTTGCATTATGGCAAGGGGGAATGTCCTTCCATGGAGGAATTATCGGGGTTATAACAGCCATATATCTATTTGCGCGCAAAATGAAGCTTCCGTTCTTAAAGGTTTCTGATTTGGTAGTGCTCTATGTTCCGATAGGAATATTCTTAGGGCGTCTGGCTAACTTTGTTAATGATGAACTATGGGGCAGGGTGACAGATGTGGCTTGGGCTGTTAAGTTTCCGTCAGGAGGCTATTTGCCAAGGCATCCGTCCCAAATCTATGAGGCATTGACTGAGGGGCTTTTGATGTTTGTTGTTCTAAACTGGCTGTGGCATTACAAATGGGTTCGAGACAGGGTTGGTTTTGTTTCTGCCATGTTTGCGATTATATATGGGATGTCGCGAATCTTAATGGAACAGTTCAGAGAACCAGATGCGCATATGGGATTTTTCTTCTCTTATTTTACAATGGGGCAGCTGCTTTCAATACCGTTGGTATTAGCGGGTCTTTATGTGATATTTACCAGAAAAGCCGCTAAACAATAATCATGCTTGCAAATTTTTCGCTCGTGTACAGCCGCTTCGCGAGTTCCACAGTACACGTCACTCAAAATTCACAGCGCAGCATTATTATTTATCGGCTTTAGATGAATTGGCCTATGTGGCCGCTAAACAATAATCATGTTTGCAAATTTTTCGCTTGTGTACAGCCGCTTCGCGAGTTCATTATAATCATTATATTTTGGTGGTTACGTTTTGTGTGAACTTGTAAGTCTTTTGGAGTGCTTTATGGGCTCTGACCAAGACTTCATAAGCATTAGAATCGCTTCTTTTCTTCTCAGACACGCTGGCAGATATTGTTATCTTTAGAGGTTTCTTGCGCCATTTTAAGGCAAACTCAGATGAGGCGACTTTTCTTCTTATTTGCTCTAAATGTTCGTAGCCTTCTTTACCGGTTTCGTTTCGGAAAATGATTACGAACTCGTCAGCACTGTAGCGGTAGACATTCTCTTTTTCTTGAAAGTCGCAGATAATTGTTGAAAGCATGCGGATTAAGTCATCAGTGTATCTATAGCCGAACGCTTTTTTGATGTTTTCATATTCATCCAGAGCCACAATGCCAAGGCTATACTTTAGAGGGAACTTCTTAGAATCCATTACAAAGGACTGACGGGATGATAGCTCTGTCAGAAAATCTTTATAAATGAAGAAATATATTCTGATGCAGATGTTGATGAAGATAATTAATGCTGCGGAGAAAAAGAAAAGCGCCAAGGCAATAGGGTTGTCTGAAAAGTAAAAGCCAACAGTTATGCAAAGGCCGGCAAAGAACAGATATATACTGTCAATTGTTCCGGCTCTGATACTTTGGGTAAAAGAGCAGATGTTCATTAAAACAAAGAGCGACATTGTGACATAATCGACATATGGCAGATAAGCAGGGAGTGTAAGCTTCTCAACCAGAGTAACCTCTATGAGTAAAAAAAACAGAAGGTAAAGGTTTTGTTTGTTAATGAGCTTTTTGTTAGGCATAAAATAAAATATAATGAGGTTTATTGGTAACAGAATACTCAGTTTTATATAATATTCAGAATTGGTAAAGCTATAGCCGTAGCTCCTTTTGAGGTGGTTAATCAGCAGGTAGGACAAAAGGATTGATGCTGTTATGAAAAGAGGTTTGTCCTGATTGAAAAACAATAACACCATGACACTGATAAAGCTTAAGGTATAAAACCCCCAGTGAAGAGTTGATAACGATCCTGATTCAAAGTCTTGTTTGGTTAAAAAGCAAATGACCGCAACCATAAATATTAGTGCAGGCAGGAATAAGTGCTTATTATAGCTTATAAGCTTTTCAAATTTTGAACTTAAGGCAAACAAGATTTTCTCCATTTAACAGGAGGCTATTTTATAAGAGAATGGTTAAATTTGACTAAATTTTATTTATGCATTTTATTATTGAACTGTCGCCATAGGAATAAAAACGGTATTTTTCATCCATAGCATGCTGGTAGGCGTTTTTCATCCTATCTATACCGGCGATGGCACAAATCAGCATAAAAAGAGTTGATTTTGGCAGGTGAAAGTTGGTGATAATCATGTCTATCATTTTAAATTTATAGCCCGGGGTGATGAAAATGTCAGTGTCTCCGGCGAAAGGATGCAAGATGCCATTGTTATCTGAGGCTGTTTCAAGAAGCCTTAGAGAGGTTGTGCCTACTGCAATAACTCTGCCGCCGTTTTTTTTGGCATTATTTATGATCTCTGCGGCTTCTTCGGTGATTATGCCATATTCAAAGTGCATTTTGTGATCTTTGGTATCTTCAACCTTTACAGGGAGGAATGTTCCGGCACCGACATGAAGGGTTAAAAATACTTTTTTGGTGCCGATTTTATCAATTTTGCTCAAAACCTCAGAAGTAAAGTGCAATCCGGCAGTGGGAGCGGCTACAGCTCCTTCGTGTTTAGCATAAACGGTTTGATAATTTTCTTTATCATTACGGTTTTCAAGCTTTTCACGCTTGATATAAGGCGGAAGCGGCATAGAGCCATAGGCCTCTAACATGTTATTAAGCTCTTCGGCCTTACAGTTAAACCTTAGCAGAACGCCGTTATCTTCTTTTTTCTCAATTACTTGGGC
>JAISFX010000023.1 GCA_031263385.1 Lactobacillus sp. | reverse complement strand
AAGCCTGATAACATGCCCCAATATCTTCCACACAAATTCTAAAAGCCATAATATCTGACAATTGTTCAAAAGATGCGTTTTTCTGCTGCATCTTACGCCAAATCGAATATGGTGTTTTCTCTCTTCCGGTAATCGTTGCTTTGATGCCGTTTTCTGCCATATCACCTTTTAGTTGGTCAATAATCTTTGGCACAAGGTTGTTACCCTGCTCACGCAAGAAGTTCAAACGAGCCACAATAGAATCATGCGCATCTTTATGAAGCTCGGCAAAAGCAATCTCTTCTAGCTCACTCTTAAGCTCTTGCATACCGATACGTTCCGCCAACGGAGCATAAATGTCTAAAGTCTCGCGAGCAATACGCGCACGTTTTTCGGGCTTCTGAATAAAATGAAGGGTTCTCATATTATGCAGCCTGTCAGCCAACTTAATAAGAAGAACCCTGATATCTTCAGACATCGCCAGAAGCAATTTTCTAAAATTCTCTGCCTGCTTACTTCCGGCAGATTTCTGCTCTAACAAAGCCAATTTAGTAAGACCATCCACTAACGATGCCACTTGGTCTCCAAAAAGAGAACGAACCTCTTCAATCGTGGTGTCTGTATCCTCAACCGTATCATGCAGCAATCCTGCAATGATAGAGGCGGAATCGAGCTTAAACTTTGTAAGGATACCTGCCACCTCAATCGGGTGAGAATAATAAGGGTCACCGGATGCTCGCAGCTGCGCTCCGTGTTTTTTCATTGCAAACACATATGCACGGTTTAATGCATCTTCATCGGCATCTTCGTCATATGATTTTACTAAATCAACTAATTCGTACTGTCTTAACATTTATTTCTTCAATTTTCATCTAAACCAAATTAAATTTTAACGTAATAAGAATTTTAAATCAACAACGATTAATATTTGGTTTAAGACAACATCTTTTTCTGTCCCTTATAACAAAAAAAGAGAGCCGAAGCTCTCTTTTTATACAAAACTAAAGGATTACATATCATCCATAGAATCATCATCCATTTCAAAACCGTCATCCATCATGTCTGCATCAAGCATTGGCTCGGCATCAATTTCTGCTTCCAAGTCAATATCTTCATTTTCATCAACAACCTGCATGTTTTCATCAATCTCAACATCCAGAAGAAGCCCAGAGAACTGCTCATCCAAATCAGCCAATTCTTTTTCAGCAGCCATAATTTCCAATTCTTCTTCTTCAGGCTCTTCAACTTCAACAAATTTCTGAAGATTCATAACCAAAGACTTTTGCAATTCTTCAATAGAAATTGTCTCATCAGCAATCTCTCTCAATGCAATAACTGGGTTTTTATCATTATCACGAGGAACTGTAAGCGCAGAACCGGAGCTAATATCTTTTGCTCTCTGAGATGCAACCATAAGAAGTTCGTAACGATTAGGAATTTTATCAACGCAATCTTCAACTGTAACACGTGCCATTTTCTTCTACCTTCATAAAGTTAGGGTTCAATTTTTTTGAATTGAACCCTTTATAACTACAATCAATACAAATTGCAACAAAAAAATGCAAAAATCCTTGATTACTGCGGCGTCCCGACAACATCAGATAACGGATCACCCGATTCGGAATCAGCCGGTGGAACATCAGCCGGAATAATTGCCTGAAGCTGCCCTGTTGCCTGCTTGCGCTTAAGCTTGTTAACAAACTTAATAGAACGTTGGGCATCCCATTTTTTCTTGCCTTCTTCTCTCTGGAAGATTTGTTTGTAAATTTCAATTGCTTGGTCAAACTCTGACAACTTAGTCAAGCAGCTTGCCAAACCGTCCAAAAGCTTATGATGATAGCGGTTGTTAATAAGCATCTGAGCTTTTTTATAACATTTCAACGCATCATTAAACTTCATCATTTTCTGATAAACAAAGCCAATACTAATCCAAGCCTGAATCTCTCTGCTGTCAATATTCAAAATCTTGGTAAAGCATTTCAATGCAGAGTTATTATCACCCATCAACTGATAGGTAACGCCCACACCGTTCCATGCTTTAATATTGTTTTTATCTGTTGCTAAAACTTTTTTGAAATATGAAATAGCTCTGTCATATTGCTTCAATTTCTGTAGAGTAACTGCAATACTCAAGAGCGTCTGGATATGTTTGTTGTCAATTTTCATTGCCTGTTCCAAAACATCCAGTGCTTCTTTGTAAGAGAACATATGCTGCAAAGCAATTGCCTTACCGTTTAAGGCTTCTAACGAGGTATTATCAATACCCACGGCCATATCAAAACACATAATGGCATCCTTATAAAGGCCACGCATTGAGAGCGTAACACCTTTATTATTCAACACCTCAACAGACTGAGGATTAATAGTCAGAGCCTTGTCAAAACACTCAACCGCCTCTGTATATCTGCTCATCTTCTGAAAAGCAAATCCCTTACTATTCAATGCCTTCCAAGAAGCTGGCTGCTCTTTAATAGCCAAGTCGAACTGCTCGACGGCTTCTTTATATAGTCCTTGGTCAAGAAGCTCCTGACCTCTTTTATATGCTGTATTTTCGTTTGATTTAACCATTTCTTTTCTCTCACAAATTATAAGTAAAATAATTCCAAGCCCTAGATTTAGCATAATCAGCCCTTTTTGTCAATAGACAAATTTTTAAACTTTTTAGGCTATATTTAATTGGGAGTGTATATCTTTATCCGTGTGTAACACTATGAATTTAATAGAAAATTTTTTGCAGAACGATTCGATTTCTTGTCTTTTTTCGGCAAAATATTCCAAATATTCCCTTCCAAAGACCTTCCCCCCACTGTTAAAAACCAACTTTTCGTTGTTGTCCTCAATCATATACTCGCCGGCCTTAGGCGGAAACTCTTCCAACTTATCAACAATATCAATACAATAAAGGCTAGAAACCTTAGCCAAAGCCGCCAAAGACTTCTTAAGAGCATCGCTAAAATCATTAAAGTCGCTGATAACAAATATCATCGGCTGGCTTTTAACGTTTTTCTTCAAAATATGCACCGCACGAGATAAATCTATGTCATTTTTACTGTTTTTAAGAATCGCCTTACTGACATCGGCAATTTTTTTGAAAACCGCCATCACATTTTTTGAACTATTCTGCGGCTTAAATAAATCTGCACTTTTGCCATCATAAACCAAACACCCGAAACGGTCCTTGTTTTCTAGAGCTGTCCACCCCAGCAGTGCCGCCGTTTTGGCTGCAGCAACAGACTTCAATTCTTTCTTGGTACCAAAAACCATTGTCTTAGACACGTCCAAAAGAACATAAACCTCACGGTCTTTCTCTTCATTATATATTTTTGTGTATGGGTCTTGTTTTCTGGCTGTCAAACGCCAGTCAATGTCTCTGACATCATCGCCGAATATATATTGGCGCGATTCTTCCAGCTCCACCCCCCTGCCCTTGAAGGCAGACTTCACATCTCCAGAATGCTGAGATTTTGAAAGATTTCTTTTGGAAACTCGCACATATTTCAAATATTTCTTTTGCTCAACCAAATCCTCTAAAGTCACATACAGCCCATTGCCTGATTTTTCATCAGGTGTTTTGGTTAGTATGTTTTTTATCGTCTTTAACATTTAACAATAAATCCTTAGGTTTGGAGTTTGTGCTTGCTACGCCGTTAATTTTTGACGCCGGTACTGTGGAACTCGCGAAGCGGCTGTACACAAGGATAAAAATTAACAAGTATGAAGTGCAAAATACAAACCTTTAACTATGGAAGTGGAACTGTCTTGATTATTCGTGCAATAACATCATCTGATGTCAAACCCTCCGCCTGAGCTTCAAAAGAAAGTATAATACGGTGGCGCAAAACATCCCATGCAATTTTATGAACGTCTTCCGGCTTCACAAAATCTCTATTCTCAAGCCACGCGTTTATTTTGGCGCACTTATCAAGAGCTATTGTCGCACGAGGACTTGCCCCAAACAACACTTGTCCGGCAAGCTTCGCATCATATTTTGCAGGTGTTCTGGTCGCAATAATTAATTGCACAATATATTCTTCCAAAGCTTCACTTACATGAACCTTTTGCACCTCGTACTGTGCAGCAACAACATCTTCAACACTAAGATGCGGCGGCTTTTTATTCTGGTCTAACCAGCACTGCTCGTCATCACCGCATGCTCCGGCCTCTTCACTCCTAACCAAGCGCAAAATTTTTCTTTCTGTTTCAACATCCGGCTGGTCAATTTTAATATACATCAAAAATCGGTCCAGCTGAGCCTCTGGAAGATTATACGTTCCTTCATGTTCAATCGGGTTCTGAGTAGCCATAACCATAAACAAATCAGGCAGCTGATAAGTCTTACCACCCACACTAACCTGTCTTTCGGCCATTGCCTCTAAAAGAGCCGACTGCACTTTTGCAGGGGAACGGTTGATTTCATCCGCCAAAATAAGGTTTGCAAAAATCGGCCCTTCCCTAAACTCGAACTCACCTTTTTGAGACACATAAATATCACTTCCGGTAATATCTGATGGCAGCAAATCAGGCGTAAACTGAATACGGTTGTATTGGGCAGATATCAAGGATGCCAAAGACTTAATCGCCTTTGTCTTTGCCAAACCCGGAGCCCCCTCAAGAAGAGCGTGTCCATTGCCAAGCATGGTAATAATCATCTTTCTTACCAAATCTTCCTGACCAACAATTTTTGTATCCATATAGCTTTTTAAGCTTAAAAACTTTTCTCTTATTTCCGACATGATACACCCTCTTTAGTTTTACCGGTTTTTTCAACAAATATTTCATATTCATCCAGCGCCGCCTGCTTCATCACTTCATTACCCAAGAAGTCAAACAACTCTATTGAGCGCTTATAATGAGCCTTTGCTCTTTCAAAGTCTCCCTGCTCTTTATTAAACGATTCAACCCTTGCCAAATATAGCAAAGCTTCTGCCTCAGCAAAATGATGAGAAACTTTACCATAAAGATAAACAGACTTCATCAAAGCCTTGCGTGCATTTCCAATATCCCCAATCACATAACGAAGCGTTCCAATTGCTGACAATGCGCTCGCTTCTCCCAGCAAATCTCCATTTTCACGATAAAGATCACGGCATCTTTCCAACAAATCATGAGCCTCATCATAACGCTTGTTTTTCATATATATTCTGACAATTGCCCTAAGGGTTGATGCCTCTTTAAGCTCAATCCTCTCTTTAGCATAACACTCTGCGGCTTTTTTATATGCCTCCAGCGCGTCTCCTTCTTTATTTTGGGTAAGATGAATAAACGCCTCATGGTCATGGGCATCACCCAGCAAGTCATAATTTGCAATATTATCAAGAACCTTCTGCGCTTCCCTAATCATCTTAATTGCCTTAGCAATATCACCTTTAGAAGTAAACACTTTTGAAAGCTTAATTAATGTATCGCCATAAGTATTTTGCGCGTGTTCTTCGTCTTTAATTAATCCTGCCGCTGTGTCCAAGACCATCAAAGCTCTGTCATAATTATCAAGACTAAGCTCCAGCTCTCCCAGACGGTTCAGTGCAAAAGCTTCTCCTTCATTATCCTCATTATCATCATAAAGCTTGGCAGATTTTTGATATGCCTCTCTGGCATCGTCATATTGTCCGGCATGCCAAAGGTCATCACCTTCTTGAAACACTTTAGATGCTTCAGTCACATATTCTCCTTGAAAAGTTCTGGGCATAATAAAAACTCCATTCTTTATAAAGACCTGTTCTAAAAAATATATCAGGTCTAATTGACTTGTTATCATAATAATAATATAAAGACTGAAAGTTAAAAAAACAAGAAGATGAATATTAGCAGTGGAAGATATTTTCGAATTAGATGAACCTATTGATAACATTAGCCAGTTAACTAAACCGCAGTTTAACTGGTTAGACGAACTGAACCCGGAGCAAAAACAAGCCGTACAAAC
>JAISFX010000016.1 GCA_031263385.1 Lactobacillus sp. | reverse complement strand
GCCAGATTTTTGGCTTTAGCTTCTAATCCTGATATCTCATAGCCTAAGAACTCTAAACGCTCTTTAGACTTGTCATCGGTTTCTTTTTTGAGAGCTTCGCGCTCTATTTTAAGCTGTAGGATACGTCTGTCCAGTTCATCAAGCTCTTCAGGCTTAGAATCGATTGCCATCCTTAGAGAACTGGCAGCTTCATCCATAAGGTCTATGGCCTTATCAGGAAGAAAACGGTCTGAAATATAGCGGTTTGACAAGGTTGCAGCCGAAATAAGGGCACTGTCAGAGATTTTTACCCCGTGGTGGAGTTCAAACTTCTCTTTAATGCCTCGGAGAATCGAGATTGTCTCTTCAACACTAGGCTCATCAACAAAAATTGGCTGGAATCGACGAGCTAAGGCGGCATCTTTTTCTACATATTTTTGATATTCATTAAGCGTTGTCGCACCGAGGCAGTGTAGTTCTCCTCTAGCTAGGGCTGGCTTTAAGAGGTTAGAAGCGTCCATAGAGCCTTCTGAAGCACCAGCGCCAACAATGGTGTGCATCTCATCAATAAATAGGATTATATTGCCCTCTGCGGCTTCTACGTCCTTCAAAACAGCTTTTAGGCGCTCTTCAAACTCGCCTCTGAATTTGGCACCGGCAATCAAAGCACCCATATCAAGAGCCAGAAGCCTTTTGCCTTTAAGGCTTTCAGGCACATCTTCGTTGATTATTCTGAGGCCAAGGCCTTCAACAATGGCTGTTTTGCCTACACCGGGCTCACCGATTAAAACCGGGTTATTTTTGGTGCGGCGTGATAAAACCTGAATAGTTCGGCGGATTTCTTGATCACGGCCGATAACGGGGTCTAATTTGCCCTCTTGGGCACGTTTGGTGATGTCTATGGTATATTTTTTTAAGGCCTCAAAATTGTCTTCAGAAGTCGGAGAATCGGCCACCCTGCCCTTGCGGTAATCATTAATGGCCTGATTAAGCTTTACAGCATCAACCCCGCAAGAAGATAATATGCCGCGAGCCTTAGTGCCGTCAGTCATTACCAAGGCCTGCAAAATGCGCTCTATGGTAACATATTGGTCATGAGACTTTTCGGCAAGCTTCTCAGCCTCGAGCATGACACGAGAAAACTCTTGTGACATGACGCTTTGCAGAGAAGAACCCATTACCTGAGGGATTTTGCCTATCTCGTCATTGACTTTGTCTCTTACAGAGGCAAAATTGCCGCCGGCTTTGGTTATGAGGCTGGATATGCGACCGGATTTCTCGTCTATCAGAGCCTTCAAAAGATGTTCAGGCGTAACATATTGGTGTCTTTGCTGGACAGCCAAATTTATGACGTCTTGAATTAAATCTTGAGACTTTGAAGTGAGTTTTTCGAAATCCATGGCCCGTACTCCTTAAGCAGCCAGAGCCGCCGCGTTGCCGCCGCTTCTCGCAATGGCTGTATTATTATGTATATAATATAGGAGTTTAAGACGGACTAATCAAGTGGTTTTAACTTGATATGCGTAATCTCGGATGGAGCAAACAAACGCATTGGCGGACCCCAAGTGCCAGTACCACGAGAAACATATATCTTCATGTCGTCCTTTACATATAGACCGGCAAGGTATTTGTTCTCGCGTTTAGCCAATATATGGAAAGGGAAAATCTGCCCGCCGTGGGTGTGACCTGAGAACTGAAGGTCTATGCGACTATTTTCAATCTCGTCAAAAAACTTAGGGCTATGAGATATCAATAGGCGATATTCTCCGTCCTCGCTGCCCTTTAAGGCATAATCAAGATTAATGGCTAAGGTAGGGAAATATTTTTGAGTGCCATAATCAGGAACGCCGGCAATAAACACATTACTATCGGGGATTTTCTCGCCTTTATTCATCATAACCTTGAAGCCCATGTTGCTGAATGCAAGCATTGCCGGAACATAACCACGGTAGACCTCATGGTTGCCTAAAGATACAAACACACCATGTTTAGCACTTAATTTTCTTAATTCTTCAAGCTGTTTTTCCATCCCGAAAGTATCATCAATAATGTCTCCGGCGAGGATTATGGCATCTGCATTAAGGGCGTTTATCTTATCTACAACCTCAGCTACTCGGGAGGCGGAAGATATTCTGGAAATATGCAAGTCTGCAACCAAAACAACATTAAATTCCTCGGTGATTTTGGCATCTTTAATCTCTATTTCTTTGATGCATGGAAGCTTGGTTCCTTCGTAAAAAGCATGCAAAGATATCAAAACAACAAAAGCGGCAACAACAAGGTTGGCCCAGTGCAAGACTACTATGTTTTTGGGATTGATGAGGGCAAGGAAATCTCCTGAAGAAGAGAATATTTTAGATATACCATAAGATGCAAACCAGATTATGTCTCTGACGATTAAGACAGAAAACAAAATGAAAGCAGCACCAAATAAGAAGTATCCTATGGTGTTTAGAAGAGAGAGCAGGTCTCCGTTTATTTGAGAGTATTTTCTTAAAGCACCAATCCAGAGTGGCGCAAACCAACCGGTTAGGATTATGGCAGAGACAATTAACTTGGTGATTAATCTGTAGTCACCATAACCAACCAATGTTTTTATAGTTATGACTGAACAAGATAAAGCTATTACAAAACCTATTATATAAAACCCCATTGCAATAGTTCCTTTCAAATAAAAAAAGAACTATTCAGCAGCAACTTTGCGGCGATAAGTTCTTTTTGGTTTTGCTGTTTCTTTGGCTTCAGATATTTCGATAACTTTGAATTCTTTTTTCTCAGAAGGCTGAGCAACCGGCTCATCTGCTACGACTTCATCAGCTTTGTCCTCTGTAGTAGTGTTTTCTACCGCGGTAGAAGCTTCTTCTGTATGAGTGTTATCTTTATTGCGATTGTTATTTTGGTTCTGGTTCTGACCATTGTTACGGCGCTCGTTTATGTCGGTAACAATCTTGCGGTAATGTTCGGCAAACTGGCGATAAACCTCTGCCGTAATGTAATCATTATTACTGAAGGCGTCTTTGGCCAAGTCATTATACCTTTTTATCAATTCAAGAGCCGTGCCGCTGATTTTTCCGGCAGGAGAATTGCTGTCAAATTTGTAGTTTAATGAGTAATTAGGGTTATAACCGTTGTTATTGTTGTTACGGTATTTATTGTTATTATTGGGTCTCTTCATAAATAATCTTTCTTGCTTGTTGAAAACTTGATTTTCACACACCATAAATCAAGTGCATTCCCTGCAGTTTCTGCAAAGAGGAGTAAAATTTAAAATGGGAAATAGGATATAAGGTATTAGCGATAATTGAACTGCTCAGGCCTTATAGGCGTCATAATACATATAAATTCTCACATT
>JAISFX010000160.1 GCA_031263385.1 Lactobacillus sp. | reverse complement strand
CCCTGCCCCGATTGGCGCCATTTCGTCATGGAGAGTGCCGCCTGTAGTATTTTCATCGATTCTAATCTCTTGCTTAAGATACATTTTTCCGGCATCAAGAGCCTTAACCATCTCCATAATGGTAATCCCTGTCTTATCATCACCAGCCTCTACAGCTCTTTGAATAGGAGCAGCACCGCGCCACCTTGGCAATAAAGAACCATGAATATTTATACAAGGCCAAGGAGCAAGTATCGCATCCGGCAAAATAAGGCCATAAGCCGCCACCACACAAACATCTGCACCCAGCTCTTTATACTTTACGTGTTCTTCTTCCAAACGAAGTGTCTTAGGTGTCCTAACCTCAATCCCTTGGCTCTCTGCCAAAACATGTACCGGAGATTTTTTAAGCTTTTGCCCTCTTCCTGCTTCCTTAGGCGCTTGCGTATAAACACATATTACCTCGTGTTTTTCTATCAACGCCTTCAATGCCGGAACAGCAAAATCAGGCGTACCCATAAACACAACTTTCATATCTATTTCCTCATATAAACGGATTTTTCTATTTTTTCAGAATGACAATACCAAACACCACAGCAACTACTGAGTTTCTTCCTCATCTTCTTTGCGTTCTTTCGCCAGCTTTTTAAGCAGCATACTACGCTTCAAGCGGCTTATACGGTCAATATAAAGGATCCCGTCCAAATGGTCCAACTCATGCTGAATTGCCACTGCCAAATAATCCTCAGCCAAAACCTCTTTACATTCTCCATGATAGTCCAGATACCTAACTCTCACCATTTGGTGACGATCAACATCGGCTCTCTGCCCCGGGATAGATAAACATCCCTCCTCACCACAAATCATCTCTTCTGAGCGCCATATAATCTCTGGGTTCACCATATAAAGCGGCTCGCCTCTGATACCTTCTTCACTGTCTTGAACAATATCAATAACAATAATCCTCTTAGACACACCCACTTGCGGAGCAGCCAGCCCCACACCTACACTAGCATACATTGTCTCAAGCATATCATCCAAAAACGCGCGCAATTCATCATCAACCTTGTCTACTGGCAAAGACACCTTCTTCAGCACCGGATGCGGATATTCATATACTTCTAAAACTTTTCCCATATTACTTCTCTTTTTACTTTTTATCTCTGCAGATATTAACCAAAATCTGCATTAATTGCCGGCTACACGAGCCTCCTTAGCAATTTGGTCAAGCAAAGCGTTCACCATTTTAGGCTCACTCTTGCTAAAAAATGCATATGCCAAATCAACATATTCTTGAATTAAAACTTTAACATCAACCTCTAAGTTGTTGATTATTTCATAAACAGCACAAAGAAGCAATGCCTTTAAAGTGCCGTCCATTCTGTCCCATGGCCATTTCTCATTCAAATATAAAGCAATAGATTTTTCTACGCCCTCTTTACTGGCATGAACCGCTCTTACTAATGTTGCAAAGTAGTTTGTATCAAACTCCCCTACTTCAACATCTTCTTCTTCCATAGTCAGTTCATCTTCGACAATCATCTGACGCCCTACACTGCCGTCAATAAAATCCTTAATAACCTGATCAACCGACAGCTGCCCAAAATCAATCATATACGTAGCCTGCACTGAAGCCAGTCTGGCATTGGTACGCATTTTAATCTTATCAGATATAAACTTTGTCATATAAACCTATCACCTTTCTTTAAAGCCTTAGAAACCTGTTACTTAGCATTAAGCTTATCAATGGTATCTACAAACTCTTTAACTTCTCTAAAATCTTTATAAACGGACGCAAACCTTATATATGCCACATGGTCAAGATTAGCCAGCGCATCCATTACATATTCACCTATCACACTTGTCGACACCTCAGCCTCTCCTGAAGCCTCAAGCCTTCGCTGAATAGATGTCACAATCTTTTCTACCTTGTCATTACTCACCGGGCGTTTTCTAACCGAAACCATAATAGAGCGAGCCAGCTTATCTCTGTCAAACATAGCTTTCTCGCCATTTTTCTTTACCACTACCAGCTCTCTGAGCTGAACCCTCTCAAAAGTAGTAAATCGTGAGCCACACTCCGGACACTCTCGCCTACGGCGGATTGCAGAACAATCATCCGTCGTTCTGGAATCTTTCACCTGACTTTCAACACTTCCACAAAAAGGACAACGCATTATTGACTTCCCTTTTCAATTAGTTCCTTAGCCACTTCAAAAACTCTAGACCCGTAATGAGACCCTTTTATAAAGATAATATCGTTATTTTGCAACACTTTATTTAGCAGGAACTCTACCAGACCATCCTTATTTTCAAAATAATACTGTTCTTTATCATCGCCAATTTGAGCCAAGATATCTTTTGCAGGCTCTCCAACACCTATAACCACCTTAACATCTGTGCCTTGCGCCGCCTTGCCAACCTCAATATGTTTTTCCTGAGTATGAGCGCCCAGCTCTCCCATTTTGCCCAGCACCGCAATCTTCTTGCCATCAGTTTTCATACTATTCAAAGCATTTAGCCCAATAATCACCGCATCAGGCTGTCCGGAATAACTATCATCAATCAAAAGATACTTTCCGCCATCGCCCAGCTTCAACTCATGAAGCCTTCCTCTTCCATCAGGCGTTTCAAAATCTTTCAAGAAGTCTGCCGCTTTTTTAACATCCAAATTAAGAGCTCTCACCACACTAAGCACACATAATGAGTTATACTTCACATGCTCTCCTCTGGCAGACAGTTCGTAGTTAACTACCTCATTATCAAAATCACACTCCAAAGACCAACCACCGTTAGTCTCCATTTGTGATAATACATTATGACGCCCAAACAAAACTATTCTTGCATCTGCCTTCTTAGCTTTTTCAACTAAAACATCTACATGGTTTGTGTCATTATTAATAATGGCTGTTCCACCCTTTGGCAGCCCCTCAAAAATCTCTGCCTTAGCTTTTGCGATTCCCAACACACCTTCTTCTGGGAAAAACTCCAAATGCATTGGATAAACATTGTTAACAATTGCAATATCAGGCTTCACCATCGCTGTAAGATGCGAAATCTCGCCATATCCGGCCATTCCCATTTCAATTATGGCATATTTAGAGTTCATATCCAAATCTATCAGGCTCTTTGGCACTCCTATGTGGTTGTTAAAGTTTCCCTCAGTAGCCGATATTGGTCCAAACTTCTTCAAAACAAACTTCAACTCCTCTTTAAGAGTTGTTTTTCCTGAGCTTCCGGTAAGACCGACAACAATCCCCTTGTATTGAGAACGCACATAAGAGGCAATATCACCATACGCCTTTAATGTATCACTCACCAAAATCTGACGAATTGCCGGAACATCGGCAATAAGCTTTTCTACAATCACAAAAGCCGCACCCTTGTCCATAACATCTGCCACAAACTCATGCCCGTCAAATTTCTCGCCTTTAATGGCAACAAACAAGTCCCCCTTAAATACAGTTCTGCTGTCTGTTGTAATCTTCTCAACATCCTCGTTGATTACATTAGATATAGAACCAACAATCTCAGCAATTTTCTTAGAACTAATTTTCATCATCTTATTTCTGTCCGTAAATAGGGTATTGGGCGCAAAGCTCTATAACCTGAGCCTTAATCTCTCTTATTTTCTCTATAATGTCAGCTGCCTCACAAATATCACATTCCTGA
>JAISFX010000155.1 GCA_031263385.1 Lactobacillus sp. | reverse complement strand
GCTGCCAAAAATGCAATATATGCAATAACTGCCCACGCAATAACATTGTATGCATCCCACACAATCTCACGTGCTTTGATAATGGTCTTGTCTTTTTTCTTGGTATATGCCACAGCCTTAGGCAGAGGCTTCTTCTCGTTAGACTTTGGCTTTATCTTTTTCTCTTTAACCAGCTCTATTAAAGGCTTGTCTAAATCCTCAACATCTGTTGATTTAAGCCCTTCTTCTGTCTCCACAATTGCAGGCATGTTCAGCTTTTTGGCATATTCTTTCCATATATGCCTAATGTTTTTTGCTCTCATGCTGATATAAAGCGGAACACTTTTTTCGGGGTTTTTATGGCTCAACTCAATGATATATTTGTTTCTGTTTATAAAACCATACTGAAAGAACTCGATTCTCAGCAATACACCGGCATATTTCTTAAGGGGCTCTTTGAAAGACCTCTTTTTGCCAAACACAGGTCTGGTAATGACTTCAAAATTTTTGCCGTCAAAGATTATTTTTTTGTATTTAACATATGAGAAGAACAGCGATGTCACAATCCCCACACCAATTAGAAAGATTATTGCATCAAAAACTGTCGGGTTCATAAAAGATTCGTTTAAGGTATTTTTGTTTATGGGGAATTTCTCAATCAGAGATGTGGATGTGTTGTAATAGTTTCTCATAATCCATTCATAAGCGCCTAGCGCCGCCAGAATAAAACCCAGAAACATCCCCGGCAATATAAGCCTCAGAGTAATTCTGTCAGACTTTCTGCTTGGTTTGTTAACGTCAAACTTAAAAGCAACGCTGAAGTGCTCGGGAGCATGTTTAGTCATTTTCCAAATTCCTTATAAATAATACCTACCCGCCAAGCCTACAGCATTTTTTTTAAAAGTTCAATTAGTAAGTTTTTAAAAATCTTTTGCCAAATTCCACATAACTTGTTAAAACTTTAATATATTTTAATAAACTTGTTCTATGATTTGAACAAAATTATCGTATAAGATATCTAGGAGCTAAAAAATGACAAATCTAGAGGTGTTTAATTCCGGTGCAAACCTTACCTTTACCATAGCCTGTTTGTTGGTATTGATGTTTTCATCAATATACTCGTCAAAAGGCAACAAATATGGCAAAGGAATATTATACCTTTTCATAGGTATGATGTTAGATTTTATTGCCTCATGGTTTGGCTCCAACATTAACGAGCTCGCCTCTGTCGGTGTCCCTGTAGAAATTCTGGTGTTTATAGAGCTTGCCATCCTCCTTATATCAATGGTATTTTTGGCATTGGCAGCATCGCAGTTCTTAATCAATAATGTTCCTGATGTCATCATAATTGCGGCCATCTTGGCAATTGGTATTTCTGCAATCTTATACTTTGTTATGGTTAACCCTGATGGCGACATGGTCAACAACATGCGCAGCATTTTCCCTATTGCTGGTCTGGTTTATATATCCGCCAGCTTCTGGTCACAAAGCTCCCAAAGCAAAAGCGGCAGCATTATGGCGGCAGTCTCCACAACTCTGGTTTCTTTCTTGCTCATTCTCCGCCTCTTTGGCTGGGTCTTAACAGTAAGCAACGCTTGGTATATTGCTCCTGCTTTATACGTTGCACTCTCAATGTCTGTTTTGATGATAAAGACCGATTCTTTTGTAATAAGGCTCAGAGAAAGTGAAGACAAAATCCAAAGCTATAACAAAAGAATTGAAGAGATTATCAAATTATCTCCTTTCCCAATCTTAATCTCGCGTTTAAGTGATGACAAAATCGTCCTTGCCAATAATAACGCCGTAAAACTCTTTGAGATGAGATATGACGAGATTGACCATTATAAGTTAAAAGACTTTTTTGCAGAACCTGATGCCAGACACGCCCTTACAGAGCGTCTTGAAAAAGAAACCGAGGTACAGGATTTCGAGGTTCTGGTCACAACTCCTAACAACAGAACGCCTTTCTGGCTTCTTGCTTCGGCAAATATCATTGACTATAATTATGATATTGCCATTTATACCGCGTTCCAAGACATCACTACCCGAAAAACTAGAGAAAACTTGTTGAAGAACCAAGCTATCAGAGACCCGCTGACCTCATTGTTTAACCGTCGTTATTTTGAAGAAGAAGTCAGCAAGCGCATATCCTTAGCAAGAGTAGACGGCTCAAGCTACAGCGTAATGATGGTAGATGCTGACCACTTCAAGAGAGTTAATGACACATACGGCCACAAAACTGGTGACAAGGTTTTGATAGAGCTTGCCAACACTTGTGAAAAAGCCCTCCGCGATGATGACATTGTCGCTCGTTATGGTGGCGAAGAGTTTGTAATTTTCTTGTCTAAGACAGATGCCGAAAAAGCCAAAAGCGTTGCTGAAAGACTTCGTGAGACAGTAGCCTCTTTGGCTGTTAATGCGGATGACGGATCAGAGGTTAAGTTTACCATAAGTATCGGCATATCTTCATCAGAGGTGTCTGATAATATTGATAACCTTATCAAGACCGCTGACGAAGCCTTGTATCGTGCCAAAGAAAATGGCCGTAACCGCAGCGAGATATTTACAGTTAAAGATATGGAAAACTTCAAAGTAAAAGAAGAGAGTGAAGAAGAAAATGAGAGCCATCTTCACCCTATCTTCAGCAAAGAAAATGAAGAAGAAATATCTCTTTTAGACGGTGCAGAGAACCAGCCTGTTATAAATGAAACTAAAACAACTGAATAATGGTCTGTACTGTTTTTGAAATATGCGGCGGCTGTTCCTATCGAGACCTTGGTTTTGAAGAATACTCAAAACGCAAAAAGGAAAACTTTGCCAAAGCGCTGTCTCATATTAATCAAGACAACATAAATTTTGGTGAACCTATCTTTATCCCCGATGGTTGTCGTCGCAGGGCATTTTTTAGCTTTGAATATAAAAAGAAAAAACTCACCTTTGGCTTTAATCAATCTAAAACCAATATGATAGTAGATATTGATGCCTGCCCGCTTTTAACGCCAAAGTTAAGCGGCGTTATTCCGGCTTTAAAAAATCTTTTGGCAGAAATCTGCTTTGTCCAAATTCAAGAAAAAAACAAAAAAAAGAAAATTGTTTTCTCTAATGTGTCATCAGGAAGTGTCTTTGCCTGCGAGGCTGACAATGGCATAGATATAG
>JAISFX010000050.1 GCA_031263385.1 Lactobacillus sp. | reverse complement strand
CATACGATGTCGCAAACATGATAGACAAGTCTTTGCATTCAGCCTCATTCTCAGGCAGCCTCATAACGGTTGTAATAGTCTCTCCCTGTTCAAGCGGCAACAGGTTGATAAACGGCTTACCTTTAGATGTCGGAGACCCCAATGGCAGACGGTAAACCTTCATTTTATATACAATACCCTTTGATGAGAAGAACAATACCGGAGTATGAGTACTTGCCACAAATAAACGGGTAACAAAATCTTCTTCTTTAGTTGTCATTCCGGATTTACCTTTTCCGCCGCGTTTTTGCGCTTTATAAGCGTTTAATGGAACGCGCTTGATGTATCCGGCCTCGGTAACGGTAACAACCATGTCCTCGCGCTGAATCAAAGATTCGACGTCTGTTTCATAGTCAATGTCCTCAATCTTTGAGCGTCTTGGAGTAGCATATTCATCTTTAACGGCAACCAGCTCGTCTCTCATGATAGAATATAGCTTTTCTCTGCTGGCAAGAATAGACAGACATTCTTTAATCTCTTCACCGATAGAAGTAAGCTCTTCATGAATTTTGTCTCTTTCCAAGCCTGTCAATCTGTGTAGTCTCAAATCAAGAATAGCTTTTGCCTGAGCCTCAGAGAGTTTATAAATACCATTAACCACCTTGCGGTCAGGCTCATCAATAAGCTCCACAAGCGGAGTAACTGTGCCCGCCGGCCAATCTGCTGCAAGCAAGTTTTCTTTAGCCACTTGAGGGTTCGGAGCCTTTTTAATCATCTCGATAACAGGATCGAGGTTTTCAACGGCAATAGCCAAACCAACCAATGTATGAGCACGGTCACGAGCCTTGTTAAGCTCGAATATTGTACGCCTTCTGATAACTTCTTCTCTAAACTCAATAAACGCCTGAATAATCTCTCTCAGGTTCATCATCATTGGACGTCCGTGGTTAATAGCCAGCATGTTCATACCAAAGCTTGTCTGCAAAGATGTAAACTTGTACAGCTGGTTTAACACCACATCTGCCTGAAAATCACGTTTAATCTCGATAACCACGCGCACACCCTGACGGTCTGACTCATCGCGAATATCAGAAATTCCTTCAACTTTCTTTTCATTAACCAACTCGGCAATTCTCTGAACCAAAACCGCCTTGTTAACCTGATAAGGGATTTCATGTACAACAATAGCCTCGCGGTCTTTCCTAATCTCTTCAATAGTACATCTTGCTCTCATCATAACAGAGCCGCGACCGGTCATATAAGCAGAAGTTGCACCACTGCGGCCCAAAATTAAACCACCTGTAGGGAAGTCTGGCCCCGGCACAATCCTGATTAAATCTTCTAAAGATATTTCCGGGTCATCAATATATGCGCATGCCGCATCACAAACCTCACCAAGGTTATGAGGCGGAATATTTGTAGCCATACCAACGGCAATACCGCCCGCACCATTAACCAAAATGTTAGGGTAGCGCGCTGGCATAACAGAAGGCTCTGATTCGCTCTCATCATAGTTCGGAATAAAATCGACAGTGTCTTTATCCAAATCATCGGTCAACGCAGTGGCCACTTTCTGAAGACGAGCCTCGGTATAACGCATAGCAGCGGCACCGTCACCGTCCATAGAACCAAAGTTTCCTTGTCCATCAACCAAAGGCACTCTCATAGAAAAATCTTGCGCCATACGTACCATTGCCTCATACACGGCAGTGTCACCATGCGGGTGATATTTACCGAGCACTTCACCGACGATACGCGCAGACTTCTTATGAGGCCTGTTGTGCAAAATCCCCATTTGGTCCATTGCATATATGATACGTCTGTGTACCGGCTTCAGACCGTCTCTAACGTCGGGCAGGGCACGAGACACAATCACACTCATTGCATAATCAAGATAAGACTTTCTCATCTCTTCAGAGATATTAATAGGCTTAATATCGTCACTTGTGGCAACATTCATCAATTCATTGTTTTCTTCTGTCATTTTATATCCTTAAATCCTTAACGTTTGGCACTTATCTCCCAATCATACCTTCTCTTACTCTTCCCCTCATATTTTTAAGAGGGGCAAGAATTGTCAAAAACTTGTTTTTGCTACAATTCCGGGGAGCTTAAACGACAAAGATGTGTCATTTTTTTTATTAAAAATATACTACCTTTTTTTTATTAAAAATGGAAGAAAAATCTTACTTTTGCACAAGGCTGTAACCGTTGCCTGGCAAGGGATACGCTGGGGAAGAAAAATAGTTTGAACAAAACCTTTAAAAAAAGCCGAAATTAGCCCTCAAAATCCCGATTCTCATTTCTAAAAAATATGCAAAAATCATGAATACGTTCCTTTTTAAACTCCGTTTTTGCGGATTTTTCCTTATTTGAAAGTAAAGGTTTGCCAACATATTTAGGAAGGTGTGTATAGAACAAGCCTGAGCCTGTCCCTGAAGCACCTAAAAACCCGCAAGAGAGGGAAGAACTACAACCTGCACTTTCTTCTCACCGCGAAGAAGAAATAGAACCAAACAACAAAATGCAAAAACAAAATCGCTGGCTTAAAAAGTCAGCGATTTTGTTTAACTCAAAAAAAGCCATTCCCACTTCAAAGACCTCAATTAAGAGCCTTGCAGTGGCGCGCCCAATAAACTATTTCTGCCCTCGGCGGCCTAGAAAGGAATGTCGTCGTCTAAATCTGCAGGTGTTGCTGCAGGAGAATTATCCCACCCGGAGGATGCACTACCAAAAACGTCTCCGCCGGCAGCTCCGCCTTCTGCTTTATCAAGAAGCACGAGAGAGCCGTTAAAGTTTTGAAGAACTACTTCGGTAGAATACTTTTCCTGTCCGTCATTGTCAGTCCACTTACGTGTCTGCAATTGACCTTCCAAATAAACCTTAGAGCCTTTTTTAAGGTATCTGTCGGCGATATCAGCTAGCTGAGGGTTAAAAATAACCACTCTGTGCCATTCGGTTTTTTCTTTACGCTCACCGGAAAGCTTGTCTTTCCATGAATCAGATGTCGCAATATTAAGATTAACGATTTTAGAACCACTAGAAGTATTGCTTACTTTAGGGTCTGCACCAAGGTTACCAACAAGAATTACTTTATTAATGCTACCAGCCATATTTTCATCTCACTTAAAATATATTGTTAAAATTGTTTCGCATGCTCCCCCTGTCATTCCGAGCGGAGGGCTTTAGCCCATAGTCGAGGAATCTTCAGCGAGCACAATCGGTTAAAATTGTTTCGCAATTATATAGCAGATTCGCATTTAGGCAAGTTTTTTTCCGCTCTGTTAATATTTTGTTTGACAAAATTCGTTTTTTGTCCGAAAATCCTCATGTTTAATAAAAATTAGTATTCACAATTAAATTAAAATTATGGTAGATACACTAAGAAAAGCACAAAACCTGTGTGTGAAAAAATTTGGGGGCAAACCCAGTGATTACTCTGGAAATCTGTGCTCTCGTGTAGGTCGCGTAGATGGCAAGAAATATGTTAAAGTATGCGAATGGGTAATGAAAACTCCTGAAGATGGAGTTGCAAAAGTTCCAATGTCAATAATTGTCTCCAATGATGATTTCAAAATTATGGAGCCTGATTATATAATCTCAATTGGGACAAGAAAGTTTGCCGTCAGCGATATACCTCTTGCGGTTAACATAGATACCGATGGTAACAGAGGCTATAAAGAAGTTCCCACAAAAAAGACGGTTTTTGGTTCTTATCTTAAAGATGACAAAGGCATTCCCAGAATAAAGATTTTATCATCAGATGAGGTTGGGGCAATGGACGTTGAAGACAATATTATCGGCAATATAGAGCTGATAAATTCTAGCTTTGTCAGCAAAGTCAATCATAAAACTGTAATTGCTAGTTTGCTTAGTCAGACACATGTCAAGCTTCTCGCAGGGATTCTTGCAGAAAATTACTATCTCTCAGACATAAAAGCAGAAGAGACGATAGAAGATTTGTCAAAGCGTTTAAACAAATTAAAAAAATAACATGACAGAGAATACGCTAAACTTCATCAGAGAGGCCTTGGTCTCTCAATTTGATGCTCCGGAAGAGCTTGTTTACAGTAAAGCCTTTTACGCCCATTCACTTGGTGATTTGGGCTTTGACATTGTCAAGCTGGCCAAATTAGAGCACTTTGTTGCTGACATCTTCAAGCTAAAGATTAAATATCTGACCAAAAATGTCTTGGTCGGAGATTTAATAGAAATGCTAGAGCATGAAGATATAGAGCACAAACTTTATGTTGTTGATATGAAGATATGGAGCATTGTTCGTGCTCTTGTCTTTAAGACAACAAAAGAGAGGCCTGTTATGTACGAACCCATCCCAATCAACATCCATTGGCTGTTGGGAACTTTTACC
>JAISFX010000032.1 GCA_031263385.1 Lactobacillus sp. | reverse complement strand
CAGAGCCTGAGGCTAACTTAATTGAGCAATATATCGCCCTCATGAATACTGAGGGCTTAGAACTCAAGTTTGAGAAAGAAGCCATTGAAAAGATTGCCGACATTGCTGTTGAGATAAATGAAAACGTAGAAAACATCGGTGCTCGCCGCCTTCATACAGTGCTTGAAATCTTGTTAGAAGACATCAGCTATACAGCCTCTGACAAAAACGGCCATACAGAAACCATAACTCCGCAAATAGTCGAGGAAAAACTCAGCAAATATACCCAAGCCAGCGATTTATCGAAATTTATATTATAATGAAGAAACTAGGCATCTACATACATTGGCCTTTTTGCCTTTCCAAATGTCCTTACTGCGACTTTTTCAGCGAGGTCAAGACCGCTGACGAAGACAAAATAATTAGCGCCTACATAGATGATTTAGATTTTTATCACAACATAACACATGACCAAACTGCCGTCTCCATATTTTTCGGAGGCGGTACTCCGTCATTAATCAAGCCAATTAATATTGAAAAACTCATAAATCACATCCACTCAAAATGGAACACCGCAAAAGATATTGAGATTTCTCTAGAGGCCAACCCCAACACTCATCGCCCAAACCTTTTTTCAGACCTCAAATCAGCAGGAATAAACCGTCTGTCACTAGGGGTTCAGGCTCTAAACAATAAAGACTTAAAATTTCTGGGCAGAACTCATAACCTTGCAGAGGCACTCAAAGCCATTGATGAAGTTACCAAAACGTTTGACAATCATAGTATGGATTTGATTTACGCCCGCCCCAATCAAAAGAGCAAAGACTGGGAGAAAGAACTTGTTCAGGCTGCAAATTTAGGAATGAAGCACTTGTCTCTTTACCAACTTACTATCGAGGAAGGAACCCCTTTTTATAAAATGGGTGTCGAAAACCTTGATGAAGACAACGCCCTACTCCTTTATGAACTAACTGAAAAAATCTTAGAATCCAAGGGCTATAATAAATATGAGGTCTCTAACTTCTCTCAAAAAAACTTTGAATCAAAACATAACTTAGGCTACTGGCAAGGAAGAGATTACCTCGGCGTTGGACAATCATCACATGGGCGCATAGGCTTAACCGCCACCCACCACCACCGCAATCTCGAAAAACTAACCCCAATGGAAAGAGCTGCTGAGCTGTTGCTGATGGGCCTGCGCATAACCGAAGGAATAGATAAAAAGCTTTTCCACAAACAATGCGGCATAAAATTTCATGACTTCGTAAACACCAGAAACCTAATAGAGCTAAAGCAGCAGAGATTGCTAGAAGAAACCGACACCCATATCTTTGCCACCAACAAGGGCTTCCCTCTTTTAAACAAAATCATCGAAGAGCTGGCTCAATAACACTCAACTCCTCTTCCTCCGTCACTCCACACTAAAGTACCAATCACAAAAAGCGGGGCAAAACCCCGCTTTCAAAACATTTTAGCCGCCTGCAATCTTAGCATAACGCCATAGACCCAAAGCCCTACGAATTAGCCTCAATCCAGTCAATAATAGACTGTTTACCGTTCAAACCAACTTTGGTGTCAACCTGCTTGCCGTCTTTGAACAAAAACATTGTCGGAATACTTCTGATGCCGTACTGAGATGCTGTACCGGGTGCCTCATCAACATTCATCTTAACAATAGATACCTTACTACCTAAGTCTTTAGACACTTCTTCCAAAATAGGAGTAAGCTGACGACACGGACCGCACCATTCCGCCCAAAAATCAACCAAAACCAAGCCCTTAGACTTAAGAACCTCTGCTTCAAACTGTGCATCACTAATATTTTTCATGGCAACACCTTCCTCTTTTAATTTTATTATTACTAATATAGTTACTTTTTACAGAAATTAAAAGGGCAAACTTTCTTTTCCAGCCCAAAAGCTGATATCCTCACCAAACAAAGCCGCTTTTAAATCTCCATTATTGAAGCAATATCCGTCCATAATATATATGAGCTTACCCTCTTTTCAGGATAAATACGCTGAACCAATGTCTTATAGGCGTTCATCTGCTTTAAATAAACCTTCGGCACATCCTTAATATCTCTGGCTGCCGGACGATTTGTCTTATAATCAATAATCATCACCTCATCCGGCAAAACCACCAATCGGTCGATTTGTCCCGTAATCACCTGCCCATCAACCTCGCCCATAAGCGGAACTTCTGCCTTAGAGCCTTCCCCAAACACCTTGGCAAACCTGCCGTCTCTAAACAAGCGCAGAACCTCAACCGCAATCTTCTCTCTGCTCTCAATGCTCAGTTCCGGCGCAATTTTTTCTATCACTTTCAAAAGCTTTTCTTCGTCTTTCTCAATCACCGGCATAAACTGCAATAGCTTATGAATCACCTGCCCGCGGCGATACACATTCTTGCCCTTTGCCCCAATCGGAGAAAGCATCGGCACATCAACATCATCTTCCTCAAGCTTAGAAGCCACCAACGGCCTTGCCAAAGCCTGAACCGGCTCAGCATTTTTATAAAGCCAGTCAACCTCTATCAAAGACAAATCTTTTGCTGGTTTAATCTCTTTTGTCTTGGGCTCAATCTGTTGGGTTGTTTCGTGTTTAATACAGCCCTCTGCCTCAATGCCAATCTCTCCCAAATTATCTCTGACTAAATTATACCAGCATTTCTCATTTGGCTTATTTTTCTTCTGATATCCGCAAACACAAAGCCTGTCCTCTGCACGTGTCAAAGCCACATACAAAAGCCTGTAGTATTCTTCCATTGTCTTAGCTTGCTCATATTCATGAATAGAAACCGCTGTTTGGTTATATTCATTGCCTGAAAGCGGATAATAAAACATCTTTTCATCATAAGAGCTCTCACCCCACAAAATCCTAGCCTCTTTCTTAAACTGAGGCACACGAACAGTGTCAGGCAAAATCACCACTGGAGCCTGCAAGCCTTTTGAACCATGAACAGTCATAATCCTCACCGCATCAGCCTCGCTTTGCTCTAGCTCACGCTTAATCTCCACACTACCCTTTTGCATCCACTCAATAAAGTTTTGCATTGACGGAATATGCTCTTTTTCAAAATTAAGAGCCAAATTCATAAACTCATCAATACCATCCTCAACATCAATCCCCATGCGCTCCACAAACTTTTTGCGTCCGCCTTTTTTGCCCAATATGTACGAGAACAGCTCAAACGGCCTAACATAATCAGCCATATTCAAAAGCTCCTGCAGGTCTTTATAAACGGCCTCATACTTTTTATTATCACCCAGCCTTGTCCATAAACTTGCCCCGCCTCGATTATAACAAAGCGCAAACAAATCATTGTCATCAAGACCAAATAATGGAGACTTCAATATTGTTGCCAAAGTCAAATCATCGGTTGAAAGCAGCAAAAACTGCCCAACAGCAATCAAGTCCTGAACAGCAATCTGTTCCAAAAGCTTAATCTTATCAACGCCTGCCACATTAACACCGGCAACCTTCAGCGCACTGACCATTTCTTCAACAAACGAGTTTCTTCTCTGCACCAAAATCAAAAAGTCTTTATACCTAAACGGGCGATTTTGTGAAAGCAAGATTTCTTTCTCATCAACCATTTGCTTAATCTTCGCCGCAATCTGGGTCGCCAGTCTAGAGCTTGTTGAATCACCGACAATCCTCTCCACAGGAGGATACCATACATCAGGGTTTTCTCCGTCCACAGGCTCTATCAACGGCCAAAGCTCTACCTTACCTGCATCGCCGATTCTAAACGGAATATGCGGTTCATCAAGCTTAACACCAGCCACTTTATCTTCTAAAAACAGATTATTCACCACATCCAAAACTGCATCGGCAGAACGAAAAGACACATCAAGCCTAACCTCTTTGAATGTTGGGTCTTTAGCGGCAAAATGCTCTTTCATCTCGCTAAACTTTGCAGGGTCAGCCCCCTGAAAACTATATATCGACTGCTTTTTGTCACCCACTGCAAAAACTGTTCTGGCGCGCTCAAACCCGCCCGAGAAGAACCCCTCAGTCAAATGCTTAACAATAGCCCACTGGTTTGGCGACGTATCTTGCGCCTCATCAATCAGCACATGGTCAATACCACCGTCCAGCTTATAAAGCACCCAATCGGCAACGTCTGGCTTTTCTAAAAGCTCTTTGGTAATAACAATCAAATCCTCATAATCCATTTTTGAATTTGTTTTTTTATAATTATTATAACCACCGATTAAATCTGCCGCCAAAACCAAGACCGCCTTGGTTGATAAAAACAATGCCAAAGATTTTTTATGGTTCTCAAACCAAGCAATTCTCTCAGCCTCTGCAAACATAACCTCTGCAATATCCGGATAAATTTTTTGTGCCGCAGCTGTAGCCAAAGCCTTGCGTATTTCATTTTTCTGGGTCAAAAATGCTGACTTATAATCCTCATAACTGTCTCTATCTTCTAGAAACCTTGCAATAATTTCTGCACTTTTGATATCTGTTTTTGAGCCCTGAGCCAATGTCTCTGCCACTTTTCGCATAGTCTCTTCATCAAGCTCTTCACCAAACCTTTTCTCCGCCATCACCAGATTGTCTTTTTCATCAATCTCCAAACGCTCTGCAATCTCGCGCAAAATTGCTGATAAACCATATTTCAATAATCCTGAGATTTTACTGCGCTCAAATGCAATATTAAACATTACATCCGAAAGCTTTGTCTCTCCGCCGTTCTTAATTAGGTATGATAACGCCTCTGCGCTGCCGCTGTTTGGCTCTTCTTCAATTTTTCTTATTAACCGTAGCTTTACCTCATTAAGAGCCTCTAGAGAGCTTCTCTCATCCATAACCTCAAAATAAGGAGAAACTCTGGCTTCCAGCGGAAACCTCTTTAATATCTCTTGGCAAAAACTGTGAATGGTCTGTATTTTCATTCCTGAAGGAGTATCCAACACCAAAGCAAACAACCTTCTAGCCTGAGCCATAAGCTCGTTATATTCCTTCCTCTCGTCAGGCATCTTCCCCAATAATGTCTCAAGCTCTTTATGCAAATCATCATCGCCCAACACACTAAGCCTTGCCAACCTGCCTGATATACGAGAACTCATCTCCACAGCCGCCGCCTTGGTATAGGTCAAACATAATATCTTTGAAGGATTAACCCCTGACAACAAAGTCCTCAAAACCCTGTCTGATAACACCTTGGTCTTGCCCGTACCGGCAGAAGCCTCCACCCACGCAGAAGTGAACGCGTCTGATGCTTTTCTTTGCTGGTCGGTTGCCAATTGCCCTCTCTGTTGTTTTTCTGCTTTCAGCTTCTCACTCATTGCCGCCCTCCTCACTCACAGACCATTCCTTAACCCTTGCTAAGTGGTCATAATCTGAGTATTTCGGCAATTTAGAAGGATTAGGTCTTGCCATATAAGGCGTAGTCTCAAAATCAAATAACGCAACCAAGTCCTTTATATTTTGCAGATTACTTTCCAAAATATCTTTTACTTCTTCATCAATAACCAAATCTTTATTACCCAAGCCCCAATAAATCAGCTTTTCAACCTCTCTCTTCCCAATAGGGGTAAAACCACCGTTTGCCGCAATAATCCCTTCTATTGGCAACTGCGGAGCATAGCCAGATTTCACCTCTTTTTGGCTTCTGATTTGTCCTGTTTTATAGTCTATAACTGCAACCCTGCCGTTCTTAAGCTCATCAACCCTGTCTGCCTTTGCCGTAATCTCAAACTCTCCGGCCGGAGCATCAAACCTAATACTTCCTTCAATTTCGCTATATACCTTGTCCACGGTTTTACGATACCCTCTTTCGGCAGCCACCAGCCAATCAACAATCTTCTCAAATCTGGGCCACCAAAAAGCTCGGGTTTCAAAAGCGATATTATTCTTCACAAAATATTCGTGCCCAATTTTTAGCAGTTCTTCTTTGGCGTTTTCCGGAAACTCAGTCGAATATCTTTTATTAAAATTATCAAGAATCCCATGAATAATATTGCCATAATCAGCCATCGTCAAATCAGGCTCCAACTCATCCAAAGGCTTCAATCGCAAAATATGCTTGGCATAAATAATATATGGGTCTCGCATTAAATACTCCACCGCACTTGCCGACAACTTACGAGGTCTTGCGCTCACCGGCGGCCTTGGCTCTGGTGGTAAAATCCTCTTTAGAACATCG
>JAISFX010000166.1 GCA_031263385.1 Lactobacillus sp. | reverse complement strand
CAAATTTTCGCTCTGTAGTTTTCCCTTGGTAGTTTTCAACGATAGCGATATTATTCTTTATGTTTACTATTTTGAATAATAAGAGCTCCTTAGGGTATAGACCCAGTCCTACCCTACCTTTATATTGTGATCTACCTGCGACTTTTTTTAGATATTGTATGTTTTCTTTTTTGTCTGCAAATGTAAAATTGTTCAAACTATCATTATTGTTCTTAAAGGCATAAAAATCCTTTATATCAAAACTATGTATGATTTCATCTAAGGGTATATTTCTTTCCTTATTGATATTTAATCCCTTTTTTAAGGTAAATGCTTTACATAATAATTCATCTCCTGTTGGCAAATTAGATTTTTTTAAAAAATAAGTCATAAATTTTTCTGTTACAGGGTAGAAAGGGTGTCCTGATTGAGACCAGTCGTGAAACTTTTTAAAGCTAAGGTTTATGCCATCATTCTGGACTAGATTCCTGAAACCAGTATAAGATTGCTGAAAGACCATGGATTTTGGCATTAAAAATGCTAATGTACCATCTTTTTTAAGCCAGTTATTAGAAACTACGTTAGTTATTAGTGCACAAACGTTTAGATTTATGCCTCCTACAAAGTTGTCCCCAGAGAATAAATGTCTGTCAACGCAAATTGATTTTAGGGTGTTTCTATACCCTTCTGGAAGAGTCTTCCAATCAATCCAAGGAGGGTTTCCGGTAATAATGGAGAATTTATCAAGAGTTGCTATTTTGAGAAATCCAACAATAATTCGCACCCAAATTCTATCCCAGTTTTGTTTTTCCAAAATTATTAGATTATCTACGAAAGCTCTGATGCTTTTTATAACATGGACTATCTTATCTTTCTTAGGTAATATATCTAATAATATATCTTCAGCTTTTTTTGAGTTAAGTGATATTATTGCATTTTCCAGCTGAACTATGTTTTGGGTAATATTCTTCTTAGAAGTTATCAGCGATTCCGGTAATGAAAAAGTAAAGTCTCCTTTTTTAGTGGTTATTGAGTAGGTTATCATTTTTACATTTTCTATGATTTCACTTTTTGGTACAAATGCACTGTCTCCCAAATAAACAGGTATTTCAAAATGTTTAAAGTTATCAATATCCAAATATCTTGAAATAGCTATGAAGTAGTTTAGCCTACATGTTAAAACTGCGAGCGGATTTATATCTATTGCCTTAACTCTTTTAATCACATCACCAATGATATCTTCATGTTGGGTATGTTTTTTTTCTTTAACTACCTTTTTTATCATTTCAAGAATAAATGTCCCTGATCCGGCACATGGGTCTAGGCCTGTCCATCCTAGTTCTTTTTCTACATTATCAATTACATGCTCGGCTAACCATCCTGGAGTGTAATATTCCCCTAAAGATCTTCTCACTTCTGTCGGAATTATGGCTTGATAGAGGTCGATAAATAAGTCATGTATATTGCTTACATCAAATATATACTGATTACTGTCGTAGTTTCCTAGAGTTTCTATACAATCTCTTATTGAACTGTATATTTCTTCGCTCCATGTGTCTTCAAAAACATACCAAGAGAAGAAGTCGCCTTCTAATAAATTTGATATTCCCAAATGTTTGAATATTTCACCATTCTCTATATATTCTAGTCTTGATCTTAATGTTTTAGAATCTAGCTTCAAAAGATCCTTTATGTTTAGATCCGACTTACTAAAGAAAATGTCAACCACAATATAATATGCAATAAGTTTAATGATTATAGTATATGCTGTTTGTAAAGCAAATAGCCCTATTGTTGGGTTGAAGTTTTTTGCATTCATATCAAAACAAGCAGAGAGTGCAGCGTCTCTAGCCTTTACCTGCTTCATATTGCTGTCGTTGCTTGTTGCTAATTTAAAAATTCTTTCCCATTCAGAATGTAGCATGAATGTTCTGTCGTTAGGATTACTGATTTGTTCATACAAACTTTTGAGTAGATTTTTTGTTGTTGTATTTTCATTAGTAACAGAAAAGTCTTTCATTAAGTTTTTTGAGGACAGATCTTTTCTATCGATAGATAAAATAACTTTTACTATCTCTTTGAGGGTTGTCTTATTTATCTCTAATAATTCGGAGCTTATTAGGCTTTCATTTAGTGGGCTAACAAACTGACACTTATTACCATCCGTGAGTATCCCAAAATACTTGTTGAGTCCCTGTTTTTCTTCCGCAGATGATAAAAGCATATATTCTTTTAATTGATTTAGATGCAGTTCTGGATTACTATCAATATTTTTTTTATATTCAAATATTATGTTGTTATACCTACTATCTATTCGCTTATTAGTTATTTTTCCTAGATAGTTTTTGCCTTTAATGGTTTGTTCCCGAATGGGGTTATATCGTACACCATACCACTTTAATGCCTCTCCGAGATAATATTCAACTATAGTTGCTATAGTTTCTTCAGAGTTTGCTTTTTTGCTTTCTGTTTTTATATTTTTTGCATAAATAGCCAACAAATCTAAGTAGTCTTTAGATTCTACTAATGCTTTCTTTATTTTTGTATCTATAGTGTTGGGCATATAACTATCTTTATTAATGTTTAATGTTGGTTTTTGTAAAGTATTTTCGTTTAATGTATAGTTATAATGTAAAGATATTCTTAAACTAACTGTATTTTAAGCAAAAAAGGTGTCGGTAAGATGTGTTATATACAGGATAATGTATTTTAAAATGTTGGATATAAAAGGGTTGAGTTTTTTATACTAAAAAATCATATGTCCTTTTTAGGGGTAAAACGGACATATAAAAAGACATATTGAATTTAGCTCGTAAATGGATGCGACAAAGTGTTTTGAGGGATTAGACAGTTAGCACATATTCTTTGTAAATTATATTTACCAATATGATTTTTCTTGCTATATATTGTTCTACAATGATTAGCAGAGATTCGACAGAATGTGATTTAAATTTTTAATTGTTTGCAAAATTATAGTGGTTTTCCATAGTGTCTTTAGACAGAAGAAACCAAATGTAAATCTCAAATAAAAATTTGGCTTTCCACCTCTTTATTTATACCATAACAGCTATTAGGGAATCAGGTGTCTAATTCTGCGGCTTTGGGGCAAAGAGGCTCAAGCAACACAGGTAAGTGATATTGTGTTAAGGCAAGAAAAAGGCTTTTACCTTTCGGTGAGAGCCTTTTTGTTTACTTTAAATTAGAGAGATTGGGGTTAAATAGGGTAGAGATGATAATTTTGAGGAGGCAGGCATGGAGGTTTGGATATATTACGGCGAGGTAGGTTTGAAGCTTTTTATTGGCTTTGCGCTGGTTTTGCTGATGTTCCATTTTTCGTCAAGCAGGAAGCAGTTCTCGCAGATGACAGCAATTGATTTGATAAGCAATTTTATTTTGGGCGGTATATTGAGCGGCTTTATATATAATACCGATATTTCGATGTATGGTTTCTTTATTGTATTGATAATATTTTTTGCAATTGTTGCTGCGTTGAACTGGTTTACCAACAGGACTAGATTGGGGCGCAGAATTCTTGTGGGGGTTCCGACAATCATTATTAAAGATGGACATCTTGATATTGACAAGCTTAAGCAGGCAAAGATAAGTATGACAGATTTTATGTCTTTGCTGCGTCAGAAAGATATTCATTCTTTAACAGAGGTAAAGCTTGCGCAGATTGAGATTGGTGGAGAGCTGACGGTTGCTAAGAAAAATGAGGCTGATTATGCTTTGCTCTTGATTGACAATGGAGTTATAAACGATGATGCGTTGGAGCAGCTTCAGAAAAATGAGAAATGGCTGCGTAAAGAGCTAAAGGAGAAGGGCATAAAAGATATTAGTGAGGTGTTTTGTGCGCAGTGGTATAATAAACAATTCTACATAATTAAGGTCAAAGACTAATAAAAATAAATTTCAGAATATTTCGGTAACAATAGAAAATTTTTTTTGATTTGCTAGATGACGTAGTTTCTGTTTAAAAGTTAAGATAGAGGTTATCATTTTTAATTTTTAGAATGGAAAGAAGTTATGAAGCACGGAAAGAATTTTGTATTGGGTGAATATGTGGTTATTAAAAAACCGAATCTGCTTGAGGTGGGTGACAATGTTAGGATATCTGATTTCTGTAGGATATCATCAGCCTGTAAGATAGGAGACCATTGTGAGATTGCTCCCGGTACATATATTGCCGGAGGCGACGGAGAATATCAATTTGAAATGGGAAGTTGCTCGAGTTTGGCTGCAGGGGTTAAAGTGTGGCTGAGCAGTAACGATTATGTTAATGAACTTGTTACGCACTCAATTAAGCAGGTAAAAGAAATTAAAGGCAATGTTACTATGGGCAAATATACGGGGATTGGTACGAACTCGGTTATTATGCCGGGCAACCATATTCCTGAAGGGGTGAGCATTGGGGCTTTGAGTTATGTTCCGTCAAATTACAAATTTGAGCCATGGACAGTTTATGCCGGAAGGCCAATACGCCCAATAAAAAAACGTAATAAGGAAAATGTTCTTAACACATTGAAGCTTGCCGGTTTATTATAGAATACTTGAAATTATTTTAAATAAGAGTATTTCTTATTTGAGAGGAGACAGGCATGGCTGGATATGAATATTACTTATGGGTAGGTTTTAAGCTTTTAATCGGGTTAGTTTATGTACTTGTTTTTTTGCACTATGTTGGGGCAAGAAGGCAGTTTTCGCAGATGACATCGCTCGATTTGGTAAGCAATTTTATTTTATGCGGACTTGTAGGTGGTTTTATTTATAATCATGATATATCGCTAGATGGTTTTACTATGGTTATGGCGATTTATTTTGTGATTATGTTTGCAGTTAATTACCTGACTAACAAGACATGGGTGGGAAGAAAGATATTATACGGAATCCCCGAGGTTATTATTCAAGACGGTAAACTTGATGTTGATAAACTCAAAAAATCAAGACTATGCATGACCGATTTGATGTTTTTGTTAAGAAACAAAGAGATACATTCTATAAAAGATGTTAAAGTGGCGCAGATTGAGGCAAACGGAGATATTACGGTTGTTAAGAAGCATGGTTGTGAATATGCTTTGTTGCTGGTCGATGATGGTGTTGTTAATACAGAGGCTCTAAAGCAGATTAAAAAAGATCTTAAGTGGTTGGATAAAGAGTTGGCCAAGAAGGGCATTAATGAATATAAGGATGTGTTTTTGGCGCAGTGGTACAACAATGAATTGTATGTTCTTAGAAATTAATTATTGCTTTTGGAGATAATATTCGTTAGCCTTGAAGGTGCGTTAACGTGAGAGGGTATTAAAATATTATGGAAATGTGGCAGATATTTGCGATTGCCGGTGTGGTGATGTTTATCATTGAGATTTTGACGCCAACAATGTTTTTCTTGAACATTGCAATTGCATGTTTTATTACGGCGGTTTGCTCGGTTTATATTCGTGAATGGGATATTTTGATTTATATTCTAGTGGGGTCATCATTGGTTCTGTTGGCCTTTCTTTACCCATGGCTGGTTAAAAATAACAAGAAGAAAAAGATTGAAACCGGTATTGGAAAATATATTGGGCAGAAGGCTAAGGTTACGGAAAAGGTTACAAAAATATCAGGGGCGATTAGTGTTTTTGATGAAAGGTGGAACGCGCGAATCGAGGACGGTAAAGAGATTGCCGTTGGAGAGGTGGTTGACATTTATAAAAATGAAGGTTTAACGATGTTTGTCAGAAGGGGCGAATAGTATGGTAGAGTTTTTGATTGTTTTAGTAGTATTGGCACTGATTTATTTTATTAAAGGTATATTTATCGTTCAACAGGCAGAATCGGTGGTCGTTGAGAGACTTGGTAAGTTTGAGAAAGAGCTTACCCCAGGCTTGAACTTTATTTTTCCGATTTTGGAGGCTCCTCGTACTATTTCATGGAAGGTTACACAAAAGCTTCCTAACGGAGATTCATATTCATATATCAAGGAAAGAACTAAGATTGACCTGCGTGAAGCTGTTTATGACTTTCCGCGTCAGAACGTGATTACTAAAGATAACGTAACAATCAGCATTAATGCGTTGTTGTATTTTCAGATAGTGGATGCAAAAAGTGCTGTTTATGAAATTCAGAACCTTCCAGAGGCGATTGAAAAGCTTACTCAAACAACTCTTAGAAACCTTGTTGGTGCGTTGGATTTGGATGAGACTTTGGTGTCTAGAGACAAGATTAACCATGAGCTTAGAGCAATCTTGGATGAGGCAAGCAACAAGTGGGGCGTTAAGGTTAACCGCGTTGAGCTGCAAGATGTTATTCCGCCGGCAGATATTCAGCAGTCTATGGAAAAACAGATGAAGGCTGAGCGTGAAAGACGTGCAGCAATTCTTGAGGCAGAGGGATTAAAGAAGTCTGCTATTCTTAAGGCAGAGGGACAGAGAGAGGCTGAGATTAATAGAGCAGAGGGTGAAAAGCAGGCGGCAATTCTGCGCGCTGAAGGTACTGCCAATGCTAGAATTAAGAATGCAACAGCTGAGGCTGAGGCTATTAAAATGACTATTGATGCAATAGCTAACAAAGGCCAGCCTGATAAGTATTTGATTGCGATGAAGTATTTAGAGACTTTGAGCAATATTACTGAAGGTGAAAACAACAAGATTGTTTATATGCCTTATGAAGCTACGGGTATCTTGAGCTCGCTTGATGGTATTAAGCAGATGTTTGATCATCATGGAGACGGTAAGGCTGCGGCCAAGAAGTAGTTCTTGGTAATAGATTTTGACAGCCTCGTAAAAAATTACGGGGCTGTTTTTTTATTGTTTGAAAGGAGGAATTTTATTTATTGAACATTGATTTGGGTAATGCTTTATAAAAACAAAAAAGAGACATAATAGAAAGGATAATGGCTAAAGCGATAGCACCTTCTATTCCGTTAGACTGATTTTTGCGCAAGAATTCTGTTCTATCAGGAAACCTCAAGAAGGCTGTGAAATCCATCGCCACATGTTGGGCGGCTTCTTCGCTGTAAAATATTGTGGGGAATATTTCTCTTCCGTTTGTTGTGATGAGGTGGATATAATATTCTCCTTTATTGTTGGAATTTTCCTGTGTATCAGAGAGGTATTGAGCGGCAAGAATATCATCTAGGGCATATTTTTTTATAGTGTGGTAACTGAGGTTTATGACACTTTGTCCTTGTAACTCGCAGAAGCCATTATCTTTGTTGCAGTAGAAGAAGGTGTTAACTTAGAAAATAGGGCATATACTGCAGTACATAGAAAAAAAGCGCCGAGGGATACGAACATATATTTATGCTGCATTTCTTCGCTTTTGGGGAATGTTTCTTTAGATTTCTCAGAAAAAAGGCTTGTTAAGGCGCGAATGAAGGTTTTTTTCATGATGGCAATACTTTCGGGTGAGCTGTCTGATGTTTGGGCAATCCTTATAATGTTGACTATAAGCAACGGTTTAGGGGTTGGTCAATGTTTTTTCTTGAAATAAGTCAAGATTGATGTAATTTAGGGTAAATTGGATAAAAAAGGAATTTGAGAAATGGCTATGAATGCAAACCCGGTTAGGGGAACAAGAGATTTTTTGCCAGATGAGGTGAAACTTCGCGATAAGGTACAGGGAATTATTCTTGATACCTATAAACAATATGGTTTTGAGAGAATTAATACGCCTATTATGGAAGATATTGAGCGTCTTACTCAAAGTGATGGCGGTGAAAATTTGAGCCTTATTTTTAAGATATTAAAAAGAGGGCAGAAGCTTGATTTGACAAAGTCTGATTTAACAGAAGATGATTTGGTTGACAGTGGTCTCAGATATGATTTGACGTTGCCGTTGTCACGTTATTATGCAAATAACAGGGCAAAGCTGCCAACACCGTTTAAGTGTATTCAGATTGATAAGGTTTTTAGGGCAGAGAGGCCTCAGAAGGGAAGATATAGAGAGTTCTTCCAATGTGATATTGATATTGTTGGAGATGATAGTGTTCATGCAGAGCAAGAGCTGATTTATGTTACAACGCAAGCTCTTTTGAATATCGGCTTTAAGGATTTTACGGTTCGTATTAATGACCGCAGAATTTTGAGTGACATTATTAAATGTTCCGGTTTTAAAGAAGAGGAAATTCCGTCAGTAAGTATTACTTTTGACAAGCTTGATAAAGTTGGCATGAAGGGTGTTGAGGAAGAGCTTAAAGAAAAAGGCTTTGATGCGGCAGTAGTTGACAAGTTTGTTGACTTAATCTCTAAAGAAGATCTTTTGGATTTAGATAATGTTGGGCAGTTTTGTGCAGACCAAGAGATTGTTAAAAATGTTCAGAACGTGGTGCGTGAACTGACTTCTTTGTCAGAAGGCCGATTTAGCGTGATTTATGATAAATCGCTGGTGCGTGGTATGGGGTATTATACCGGTATGGTGTTTGAGATTTCTGCTGCAGGCTTAAACTCATCAATTGCCGGCGGCGGGCGCTATGACAAGATGATTGGAAAGTTTTTGAACGAATCCGTTCCGGCTGTTGGTTTCTCTATTGGTTTTGAACGTATTTGCGAGATTATTAAAGATACAAATATGGTTAATCTCGGCGAAGAGAAAAAGCTTATATTTATTTTCTCTGAGGACCAGATTTTGGCAAATGTGGTTAAGAAGATTGAAGAATTTAGGAAAGAAGGCTTTATTGTAACAGCACAGAGAAAAGCCAAAAAGTTTGGCAAGCAGTTGGATATGTATGCTGACTTTGGCTATAACTATATGTATGTGTTTGGGGAATCGGAAGAGCCTAAGCCATTGTCTAAAAAATAGGCGTATGCAGAAACAATAAACAGCCCAATGGGGCTGTTTATTGTTTATATGTGGCAAAGCATTTTGCGTTTGTATTCTTCCAGCTCTTTTTTGGTTTTGTTTTTTATGTCAGAGCATTTGCTTTGGGTATCTATTTTATCGACAATGAGCTTTACAATATTTTCAATCTCAGAGCCTTTGGAATAGTCTGTGGGGGCTATGAAGTTGGTTCTCTTATGGTCGAAAAGCTCGAGAGCGGTGTCTCTAGAGTTTTCTTTAAGCGGGTTGTAAACAGCGATGGCATGGCCGCCTTGATACATCACCATCTTCATGCAGGGGACATCGGTTTCGCCATCACCAATATAAATCATGTTTGAAAACTGGATGTATTTGCCTTCGTGAGGGGTGTGCTGGTTAATCTTTTTATTTTCGTAGTAGTTGAAAATGCCTTTGTTTATTCTGAAAAGGTGCTGGGTTTTGTTGGTATAATTAATGGCGGTTGCCGGCTTCTCGGCAATGCCGTCATTGTAATAAAAGCTTGAGGCAAAAACATGCTTGAAGGCTTTAGCAATTCTGGTGCCCATTATCATTTCTTCTATACCAG
>JAISFX010000145.1 GCA_031263385.1 Lactobacillus sp. | reverse complement strand
AGTATAGCCAACAAGAGCAACTATCGGGTATGGAACTTTTTTGCGGGCACCGCGTTGAAGTTCTCGGGTCTTTTTCACTTTATCAAGTTCTTTTTTTAATTTTACGATTTTGTCGTCGATGATACGACGGTCAAGCTCTATCTGGGTTTCTCCGGGGCCGCCCAAAAATCCTGCCCCACCACGCTGACGCTCCAAGTGTGTCCAACTTCTGACCAGACGAGAACGCTGATAGGTAAGATGAGCGAGCTCTACTTGCAACTTACCTTCTTTGGTGTTTGCTCTTTCTCCAAATATCTCGAGGATTAAAGCCGTCCTATCAATTACTTTTATTTTGAGTTCTTTTTCAAGATTGCGTTGCTGGATTGGGCTTAAGTTTGCATCAACAATCAAAAGCTCTACATCTTCATTATCAATAAGTGGTTTCAGTTTGTCCAGAAAGCCCTTGCCTACATAGGTAGAAGGCTTGACATCTCTAAGTTTGACAGCTTCTTTATATGTTACATCCAAATTGATGGCGTGGGCCAAACCTGCGGCCTCATCCAGTCGGTATTCAGGAGAAATGTCCGCAGAAAGGCTGTTCATATATGGAAAAACTATACAAACCTTGGTCTTTTTGTTCTTTTGGAGTTCGAGATCAATCACGAATTTATTCTTTATCGCCTTCTTCGACTTCTACAGCAGAGTTAGGCATGATTGTAGAAATGGCTTGTTTATAAACCAATTGGGTATGGCCATCTCTTTTCAGAAGAACTGATGTGTCATCAAAATTAACTATGATGCCTTGCAGCTTTACGCCGTTAATCAAAAATATGGTGACAGGCATTTTGTTGCCTTGTATCTCTGACAGAAACTTATCATGTGTTGTCATTTTATCTGTTGTCATGGATTTGCTCCCTTTTTATTTATTATGCTAATTCAGTTAACTCCTTTTTGGAGCTTTAGTAAACCCCTAAAGAGCATCAAAATATAAATTTATTTCTTCTATGGCCTCAGGAAAGTTATTTATCTTGTTATATTTCTCTCGAAATCTTTTGGCATTATGAAGGTCTTTACAATACCAGCAGACAAATTTTCGGGATATGGGAAGAGCCATTCTCTCTCCATAATAATCACAAAGGCCTTTAACATGGCTCATTAACACAGTTTTTACTTGTTGCGGTGTGAATGCCTCAGGCTTTTTGCCACTTTCCAAATAATCATGGGTCTGAGAGACTATCCAAGGGCTGCCTAAAGTGCCGCGACCTATCATAACGCCGTCAACGCCGGTTTGGTTTATCATATCCTCGGCATCAAACGGGGTTATAATATCTCCGTTGCCGATAACAGGAATTTTTACAGCTTCTTTGACGCTTTTTATAATGCTCCAATCTGCATTGCCCGAATATCCTTGGCTTCTGGTGCGGCCGTGGACGGTTATGTGGCTGGCACCTTCGTCCTCGCACATTTTAGCAAAGTCTACAGCGTTTATAGAATGGGCATCCCAACCACTGCGAAACTTTACACTTACCTTAAGCTTGGTTGAGTTAACGGCTGCTTTGACTATTTCACGCGCTAAGGGCATGTCCTTCATTAAATAAGAACCTGAATTATTGCAGGTAATCTTACGGACAGGGCAACCCATATTGATATCTATAGAATATGCGCCAAGTTCTTCAACCAGTTCAACAGCCTCTTTTATGAGGGTTGGGTCTCCGCCTACGATTTGGACAATGACAGGATAAGCCTCGTCCCTGACATCGGCAATGCGATAGGTTTTAGGGTTCTTTCTCTGGAGTGCATTAATGGCAACCATCTCAGAATACATAACTCCGCCGCCAAAGCTTGCAGCCAGTTTTCTGAAGGGCTGGTCAGTTATGCCGGCCATAGGTGCCAGAAAGACCTTTGAGTTAAAATTCAGCATCTTAGCCTATCTTATCAAGTGACTTGGCCAGAACGTAGTAAAGTTTACCGATATCTGCCCCTGAGATTACTGAAAGCAGAATGCTTGAGCGCTCATTGTTCTTGGCCTTTGTAACCAGTGTCTCGAACTCTGACATGTATTTGGTAACAACTGTTCTGAACTCGAGGTTTTTCTCAAATTCTTTTTGGATTTGGAGAATTTGCTTTTTGTTCATGCCTTTTGCCAAGTGACGAACGAAAGCACTGGTATCACCATTGTAGTACTTCTTCCAGATTTCTTCTTCAGCATCAGGATTAAAGATGCGGTTGATATCAACGGCGAAGTTCTCAAGTTTTTCCATAATTTGACCGGCATCTTTGAGGAAGCTGTCAACCTTAATGCCTTCATAAAGCTTCTCAAGCTCGGCAAGTTTTGCATCTGCTTTTGCAGAGGTATCTTCCATGCTTTTAATCTGTTTAGTAAACTGCTCTCTGAGGTTGGAGCTTTTTTGGATGATATCATCACCGCGTTTGCCAAACTCGTCCGTTTTCTTGTTAATCATGCCCATAGCATCGCCAACTTTCTTAAGGGCATCATTAGTGGTGGCAACCAGAACCTCTGATTGTTTTAAGAACACATCGCCAGAATCTCTGATGTCATTAGAAATTCTTTCTGCATTAGCCGCAATCTCGCTTATGGCAGAGCGAAGCTTGTCGCCAGATTTATCAAAGTGAGTGGCGGACTTCTTGGTGGTGTCTTCAAGCTGAACACTGAGGTTCTTAAGGTTTTCGCCAAGGCCTCTAACTTTGTCATAAGCCTGATTAGCGCGGGTTGTAAGCTCGTCTGAGGTTGTGTTAAGCACCGTATTAAAGTATTCGACAATCTCTTTAGTGCCTTCTGAGAGGCTGAGCATCTTTTCGTTTTGAATGGCCATTAAGTCATTAATCTCGACAACGCCGGTGCTGGCCTCTGCGGTAACAGTGTTGAACCTGGCGATGAAAGTCTCATAATCTTTAACAACATCAGAGACTCTTTTCTTAGAGCCTTCAACCAAATGAGCGAAGTCGTCTGATGTTTGGCTGAGAGCAAGCTTGGTATGCTCGACGTTTTTAAGAGATGTTTTAGATGACTTAATAACCTCTTCGCCGACCTTGATTAGCTTGTCGCCCAAGACATCAAACTCATAAGCAAGTTTGCCGGACTGGTCGAAGATTTCTTCTGTATCTTTCTTCATTCTGGCATTGATATCGTTCATCTTCTGGTAGACCTCTGATGCGGTATCAGACAGATATTTGTACTGCTGAGCCATTGAAGCCTCGCCAAGGCGGGTTTGGGTGGACACGACATTTGCGATATCTGTTAATGTTTCTTTCTGGTTATCAAGAGTTTCTTTTATGGACTCTGCTTGAGAGCGGGCTTTAACCAAAGCAACATCCAAGTTCTTGATATGGTCATCCATGATAACATTTACGGCTTTTGCCTCTGCAGAAAGTGCTGTGTTGGCATCTTTAACCTTTAATGAGTTATCAATTAATGATGAAGCGGTCAGATTGGCCTCATCTCTGACATCTTTAACAATATTATTAAAGCCGGCAACATTGCCCTTGAAGCTTTCTGATATGATATTGAGTTTGTCTGTCATATCTGCAATAAACTTATCAATCTCTTTATTTTGAGTTGCAATAAAGTTGTTAACATCATTAAGCTTATCTATTGATTTGTCAGATGTGCTGAGTACGTTTTGAGACTGATTATTAACATCTTGCTCAAGAGTTGACATCTTGGCAAAAATGCGGTCTGCACTTTGCTCGAGCCCTGTAATCTGCTTTCTGAGATTGGTGCTGATTGTGTCAGTATTATCGTCAAGGCGTTTGCAGACAGTCATAAACTCGTTTTCTTGATGTTTGAACAGAGCATTGATGGTCTCGGCCTTTTCATCAAGAGCCTGAACAACGTCTGACACATAGCCAACGGTATTTTCGGCAACAGAGTTTAATAATGTCGACTGGGTTTCAAACGCGTTTAAGATGTTTGTGTAGGTGCTTGAGGTGTCTTCGGTGGTTCTATCAACCAAGGCGATTTGTTTTTCTAACAAATC